>JAIOTL010000026.1 GCA_021106775.1 Planctomycetota bacterium
CTACGGACAAAGTTATACGAGTGTATGGGTTTGCGACAACGGCTGGGTTTCATTCGGTCAGGACCCGAACCAACCAGCATATGAGAATTTCACACTTCCCTCAGCAGGTGCACCTAATGCTGCAATTTATCCGTTCTGGGACGACGTTGAATTCAACCAAACAAATGTTGCTGATGCGAAATGGGTATCGGAAACACAGGATAGTGCACCATCGCAAGTCTTTGTCGTTGAATGGTTCAAGCTGAATCGTTATAACACAGCACCACCATCAGTTGCGACATATCAGCTACGGCTTTACGAAACTACAAACATAATCGAGTTTCATTATTCGATTGTTAGTGGACATTGGAATTCGAATTGGTCTGCAACAATCGGTCTTGAGGATGAAAACGCAGATAAGCATATCGAGATTTCAGGTTCACCCAGGATAAGCGAAAGACCTGCATACAATTACCGTTTCCTTCCCTAGGCTGTGTCAAGAAAGTATTAAAGGGTACAAAAAACTGTCATTCCCAACTTGATTGGGAATACAGCAGAAGTTAGAATATAACATTGTATCAATATGGATTCCCGTTTTCATGGGAATGACAATCCTAAGAAACTTGCTTGACAGTGTACTATCTTCACGCAACTTTAAAAATTTCTTCAATCAAAACATACTCAATGAAGCTCAGGCTTTACCTAC
Organism: Planctomycetota bacterium; assembly: GCA_021106775.1. Next base: position 686 of record JAIOTL010000026.1, read on the forward strand.
GTCATTTTTCAAACAGAAATTCCAAACCTTACGAAAATCTAGTAAAATTCACTAAAAACTATATTCAAACACACCCTAATTATAATGATGTGTTACTTAACGCAATCTGTGCTTTGCGAAATATTTGCCCGAATATTCCGCTTCTGCATTAAACTCAATTATCGAGAAACAATAATTTGGTTTCACATGTCATCAGATTATTTATAGGATGACATAATGAAAATGATTTTAAGTGATTAATATTTTTGGAAGGAGCGGAGATGACATTTAGTGTTGCATTAAAAAAAGGAACTCCCAAACAAACTGACCTAGCAGTCTTTTTCGCTGCTTCAAATGTTGATAATTCACACAAAATTATCGCTTCCAAGAAGAAATTTGTAGCACCAACAATTCTCACATCCTGTGTGTTAAAAAGTGCTTCAAAAACCTTCGAAAAACTTGGTTTTACTGGTGGGATGCATGAGAAGTGTCTTGTGCCAGGTTGTGAAAATGACTTTTTCAATAAAGCGATGTTTATCGGGCTTGGGAAAATCGATGTTTTGAATCCACGAAACCTCCATGTTCTTGGAATGAGAACTTTACAATATGTAAAGGAGTTGAGAGCTTCGGATTTTAGTATTATTTTTGATAAAATGCCTGCTGAGCTTGACCCTAACTTATTTTTTGAGAACTTTGTAATTGGTGCACATCGTGGAGCATACAGCTTTAACCGTAAATCTGCAGATGCTCAAAAAATGATGACGAATGTAAATAAGTGTACAATATATCTCGAATCAGTGCCCATGAAATTCAAGAAAACCGTTGCAAAGGCTGACATAATCGGTCTTGGAGCAAATCTCACACGTGATTTGATTAATATGCCTGCAGCGGAAGCAACGCCGAAAAAGCTGGCGGATGTTGCGCTTGAACTTGGTAAAGCAAAAGGTGATACACCTTCACCTCTGAAAGTGACCGTTTTTGATAAGAAGAAAATTCAACAGCTCAAGATGGGTGGACTTTTGGGTGTGAATCAGGGGTCGCACAAACCTCCGTACTTCATCATCATGGATTATCAGTATAAGAAAACCGCTCCAACAATTGTGCTGGTGGGCAAGGGAATCACCTTCGATTCAGGCGGTCTCAACGTCAAGGAATGGATGGGTATGTCTTCGATGAAGACTGATATGGGTGGTGCTGCAACGGTTATCGGAATTATGCAAGCGGTCAGGGATTTGAAACCCAGGATGAATGTTGTGGGTATTGTGCCAGCAACCGAGAATCTTTCAGGGGCAAATGCTTATATGCCAGGGGACGTTCTGACAATGTACAACAAGAAGACCGTCGAAGTGCTGAACACCGATGCTGAGGGTCGTTTAATCCTTGCTGATGGAATCTCATACGGTTCGCAGAAATACAAACCTGATTATTTGTTTGACTTGGCAACACTGACAGGTGCCTGTGTTATGGCACTTGGTGGAAATGCTGCAGGTGTGATGACCGAAAACGATGAATACTGGAACAAACTTAATGATGTTGCAGATGAAAGTGCTGACCGTATCTGGCGTTTACCCATCTGGGATGAATATGGCGAGCCAATGAAATCGCGGATTGCGGATTTACAGAATGTTGGGGGACGTTGGGGTGGTGCTAGCGCAGCAGGTTGGTTTCTTAAAAACTTCACAAATGAACCAAAAAACTATGTGCATGTTGATATTGCAGGCATGGCAACGGGTGCCCCCAAGGGTTCGGGCGCGGGTGATGCTTCAGGTTTCGGCGTGCAATTGATGGTAAAATTCATCGAAAGCGTACAATAATTCAACATCAATCCGAAAATTTGTGGATACTGTATTAAATGAGATGAAAATAATACCGATGATAGATGCGTTGTATGTACGGACATTCAAGAATAAAATGAAACATATCTTTACTTTTTTTTCATTGCTTAGTAAATTATTTCGGTAATATTGCAGTAAAGTGAACTTTCAGCATCCTTGATTATTTTCTAAACGACATCGTTGATAATTATTAACTGTTAAGTGCAAGTGTCAGCGATGTGAAGTAAAGCAAGCCAACCTGCCTTGATGGAGTTTTTGTATGATATTGATCTCAGAAAACAAGTTATTCCAAGTCGGCATCGCTAACACCGATGAAGAGATAGATGAGGTTCTGGCATTAAGATTCGAAATTTTCAATCGTGAGCTTGGCGAAGGCATTGTTGAAAACCAGAAAAGCCAGCGAGACCATGATAGATTTGACAAATATTGCGACCATGTGATTGTTAAAGAAAAAGCTACCAACTCAATCATCGGAACTTATCGAATCTTGCGGGGTACGGAAGCGAAAGAAGGTTTTTACTTCCAAACCGAATTCGATGTTGGCGAACTAAACAATATTAAGAACGATATTGCTGAAATTGGCAGAACTTGTATTAAATCCGATTATCGAGGCAGCAGAGTTCTTTCATTTCTATGGTTCGGGTTGTATTCATATACACACAATTACGGAATCAAGTATCTTTTTGGAATGACAAGCATTCACACATCAAGTGAAGCTGTTGTAAACCAGGTTTGGTCTTATCTCAATAAAAAGAATGCTTTCGAGGAAAAATTCCGGGTGATTCCGAAGAATCCACCGAACATTGTTGATTCCGAACCAAACAAAAAAGTTGTACCGGCATTAATTAAAAATTACTTGAAGCTTGGCGCTAAAGTCATTGGCATACCGAATTTCGATGACATTTTCGGATGTTATGATATTCCAATGATAATTGATTTAGACTCCAAGCAGGTTGCTCTTTCGATTAAGCTGATAAAGTCTATTCTGCGTATTCAACTACACAGAAAGATCGGAATCAATCACCTGAAAGTCGAACGAACTGCATAATTAACCCATTCTTTTTTTTGGTATTAACGTGATAAAATTATTTTCGTTTCTTCGTATCGCAATTACAGCACCAATTGTTTTCGCAGCTGTTTTGGTTGTATTATTCCTTGTCATTCTCGCACCGACTTATAAATTGCGTCGGTTCATAGAGATTTTGTATTTCAGATTCTCGCTCTGGTTATTTAACTTCCGGTTTAAGCTAAATCGTAAGATTAATGACGAAGGTGTTATAATTGTTGCCAATCATTCGTCTTACACTGATATTCTGTTGTGCCATACGCTGTTCGAAGGAAGTTTCATTGCAAAAAAAGAGCTAAAATATTGGCCTCTCTGGGGATGGGGAGCATGCTTGCTACGTACGATTTTCATTGAACGTACAGGTTTTAACGCTATTGATAGCTTTCTAAAAGTAGGTAAAGAAGCGTTGGCTAAAAAAATGAACGTCATTCTTTTTCCTGAAGGCACAACAAGTACCAAACCCTTGAAATCTTTTAGAATAGGTGCTTTCAGACTTGCTTTCCAAAGTAATGCTAAAATCGTGCCTGTTATCATTAATTACCGTGATCTTGAAGAAATTGCGTGGGTTGACAAAATGAATTTCATTCCACATTTACTCGGAATGCTGGGTGGATTCAAACTCAGAAGAGTTATTCTGACTGTGCTTGAAAAACTTGATCCCGCAAACTTCGATGATGATAAACAAATGCGAGATTTTACTCGAAAACTCATGCAACGCGCAATTAACAACGAATCTTTGCAAAAAAATGATGTTACATTAAATGAAATTTTTGATTGCGAGGCAAAATCCCAGAAGGAACTCGTTCAAACATTTTCCAAATAGGTGAGAAATTTGATTAATGCTGATAACATTCATTAAACACAATTATGCAACAATTCAGGAATCAGGCAGTTGATGACGCTTTTATCCGCAGATAAACTTATTTTTGTAATTAATCCCGGTGGAGTTTCAACGAAATTCGCTTTTTTCAGAACCATGCAGGACAATTTTGTTTCGCTAGTACACTGTCAAGCAAGTTTCGAAGGGTTGTCATTCCCGTGAAAACGGGAATCCAGACTGATACATTATTATATTCTAACTTCTGCTGGATTCCCAATCGAGTTGGGAATGACAGTTTTTTTGAACCCTTTACTACTTTCTTGACAAAGCAATAGTTCACAATGAAAATATTTGACATAGCGTTGAGGAGCAGCGGAGTTAAAATAGTATTCTCGACCAGAAAGAATGGCGTAAAAAATCTCATTTACTAAGCTTGTACTGGCAACCGGTACCCTTCGAGTAAATTCCGAACAAGAGGAAGTAAAAACATATTCATAATTGCAAAACACGCCAGAATGATGTAAATATTCAGATTCGCAAATCCTATGTGATTTTGTGGTGTGTAGTAGGGTGTGTAATATAAAAATGTTATAATTACACTCATAGTTTAGAACACAACTGAGGATGAGATGTTAGACGGCATTAAAAGCTCGTTCAAGAAAGTTATTGATAAAATCAGTGCTGGCGGGAGACTCTCCGAGGATAATCTGAAGGAAGCTGTCCGCATGATTCGAACAGCACTTTTGGAAGCTGATGTCAACTTTAAGGTTGCCAAAGATTTTGCGCAGAGGGTGAAAGAAAAGGCGGTCGGACAAGAGCTGATACAGAGTATTCGCCCGGGTGAGCAATTCGTTAAAATTGTAAACGATGAGTTGATTGCGCTAATGGGCGGCAACATAGATGAGATGAAATTTCATTCGTCCAAGCCCAC
>JAIOTL010000037.1 GCA_021106775.1 Planctomycetota bacterium
ATAGCGTGCTGAAGGGTCAAATCGTGCAAGGCTTCAAAACAACTTATGACGTTTATACTTACCTTGACAACATCGTTTAGGTAGATGAATACCCGTTATTCAAGCTTGTTTAAGAGGCATTGCAGAAAGAATAAAAAACAAGCGATAAATACATTCACATCATCAAGCATTGATTTTTCGTTTGTATCTTAAACAGGAACGTCCTGATTTGGAAATGCGCAGACAGTTTTCATATTATGCGGAAAATAGCCGAAATTTGCTCTTGAATTTGGTAAAATATTTGAAGAATTTATTTCGATGAGGTGATGATGAAAATCAGCGTGAGATTCCTACAACTCAGCATTTTATTAATATTGATGACTTCACTGTCGCAGAATATTACGTTTGCAGACGACGAAAACAAAGGAACACCGATTGCTTCAGGCTTGCTTAAGGGTGAACTCGCAAAGGGCGATATTTTAATGGATTCAGGCGAATTTTACGATTTGTACGAATTCAAGGGCAAAAAAAACGAAAAAATCATCATTACACTGACATCCGAGGATTTTGACACATATTTGATTCTAATTGCGCCTGACCGCCAGCAATTCGATAACGACGATATCAGCACAGGCGATGACAACAAGAAAAAGAACCTAAATTCTCGGCTCGAATATACTTTTACGCAGGACGGCATCGCTAAAATTGGAGTTTCAAGCGCGAAGAAGAATATTACTGGAAAGTACACAATCAACATCGAAGTCAAGCAGATTGTAACAGAAGCTCCTGATGCTGATGCGGCAAAGGAAAGAAAGAATCCACCCGGTGGGATTTACGCTCCTGAATCGAAAAACTGGTCACTCGGCAAGGAGCTAAAAGACTCGCTGACCAAAGGAAAACTCAGCTCTGGCGATGACCAGCTTCCGAGCAAAAAGTATATCGATTGGTACAATATTGCGGTAACCGAGGGCGATTATCTGTTTGTTTCAACAATGTCCAAGGATTTCGACACATACCTGATTCTCGTTACGCCTGAGTATTATGTTTTCGAAAATGATGATATAAATCGCGGTGTAAACTCAGATTCGAGTCTCAGCAGGCATATTATGTTTAATGGGACGTGCAAAATCGGGGTTACCAGCGCATATGCCAGACACAAGGGGAAATACAAGCTACGTTTCAAACTCGATAAAATAACGCTGCCAGCAGAATGCCCTGAGTTGAGCCGAGGTATGATTCGAAGCAAACTCGATGCTGGCAACCCAAGACTCCCAGACGACAGACTCCTGAGCTGGTATAAGTTTGAAATTACCGAGCAAGTTAATGTTTTTCTGCAGGTTTCGTCTGTATATTTCGATACTGTGGTATTTGTTGTATCTCCCACCGGTCAACGCTATGAGAATGACGACTATAAGCGCGGGGTGAACACGAATTCGCGGCTTGAAGCGGATTTGCGTGAAACAGGTGTGTATTACGTAGGAGTTACAACGTGCAGAGCGGGTAATTCTGGCTTATTCTCTCTGATTTTTGATACAAACGTGAGCAAACGTGGAATTATCGTTACCGAGCCGGAAATTACAGATATTAAGCCCGGTAAAATCGATGGAATCCTTACAATCAGAGATTATTTTTATGAGAACAGACGGGCGCATTTTTATGAATTTGATGCGAAATCGGGTGATTTCATCGATTTAACGCTCACTTCTGGTGTTTTTGAAACCCTGATGGTGCTGAAATCCCCAACCGAAAAGGAAATCCGTAGTGAAAGTTTTTCGACGAGTCTGCATGAAACGAAGATTCAGCTCAGGCTTCTCGAAGCGGGGACATATCTCCTCGTCGTAACCTCGGAAGCGGAAGGCAACATAGGCAAGTATGAGCTTCTGTTTAGCATGAAATCAACATCCGAAACTTACAATACGCTTGCAGAGGGAGAAAACAAGAACATTTTGACAACGAATGATGAGAAATATCTTGGAAAATATATCAAATGGTATCAATTTAGTGTCAACAAAGGTGAAGCAATAACGGTTCATTGTAATTCTGCACAATTTGACACGTTTTTGCTGCTGGTTACACCTGATAAAATCCATTATGAAAACGACGATGTCGATGCTGGCAACAAAAACTCTCGAGTTTCGGTGATGATAAATAAGACTGGTGAATGTGTGCTTGGTGTCAGCAGTTATCGACTTGAGAATACTGGTTCATTCGTCGTTAAGTATTCCAGGGGAGAGCTTGAATTTCCTTCGCTTGAGGTCGGCAAACAGGAAGGTAAATTGTCCACCAGGGATTTACTTTCAAAAGAGGGTAGGCTTGCGGATTTCTATGTTTTCAACGGGAAAAAAGGATATTCCGTTCAGTTTTTGATGCAATCGAAAGTGATAGATTCGTTTATTAAAGTTATTTCGCCTTCAGGTTTGGAATTTCAGAATGATGATGCAAGTTTGACAAATAAAGGAGACTCAGAACTTGGGCTGAAACTTACTGAGGATGGTAAATACACGGTAATTGCATCTACAAGCAAAAACGAACAGAAAGGAAAATATTCGCTTGTTTTCAAGATGACAGGATACGAAATCGGCGAATTGTCAGAAAAACCAACTAAAGGGACGCTTAACAAGGACAGCCTTCTGCTGAAATCTGGCGCGTTCGTGAATTGGTACACGCTTATGGGTATGAACAATCGCTGGGCGAAATTAACGCTCAAATCCCCAGATTTCGACACTTATCTCGTGATGATAACTCCCGATGGCGAACGCATTGAGAATAATAACGCATCACCCGGAACATTCGATGCTGAAATCAGGCATAAATTCACCGAAGGCGTTTACTTGGTTGGCGTTACAAGTTTTAATCGCGGAGAAGTGGGCGAATATCATGCACAGCTTGTTCTGGAGAGTGTCAGTGCAAATCAATCTGCAAGCGTCAGGATAAAAGTCGGTGAAAAAATTGAAAAGGGTGAGTTGAATGCAGGGGACAGGCGCAATGACGATGGTAGATTGTTTGATGAATATATTCTCGGCGTGAAAAAGGGGAATATTATTCAGTTAAATCTGGAATCAAACGATTTCGACACACAAATTCTTGTGTATGCGCCTAACAAACGTCGGATTCGCAACGATGATATCGCCCAGGGTAACAAGAATTCACGGCTGATATTAAATTGCGACTTCAATGGTGATTTGCAGATTTTAATCCTGCCGAACCTGATACGCGAACAAGGAATTTACACCTTCTCATCGGAGCTGCTGCAAAAAATACCAGAAAAATTCAATTATGTAACTCTGAGCGGAAAATCCTCGACCAATCCGAAGTTTTACGGGATATTCGTAGGTATTACAGATTATCCATCTAAAATCAACGACCTCAAATACTGTCGAGAGGATGCGATAAAACTTGCGAAAACCTTTGAACAACTCAAACTCATGAGCAGTCAGAATTATGTGCTTTTGACGGACAAACAAGCAACAACGAAAAACCTGAAACAGGCTTTCGACTTGTTATCAGCAAAAATTACAAAGGACGATATTTTCGTATTCTTTTATTCCGGGCATGGGTTGCAGGGTAAAATAAGCGAAAAGGAAAAGGATGAGGTGGATAGAAGGCAGGAATTCATTTACCTCTACGACGACAAGCTTCAGGACGATACGCTTAACACATATTTCAACAAAATTAAAGCGAAATTGACAGTAATAACAATAGACTGCTGTTTTGCTGGTGGTTTCGCGCGGGATTTAATCAGCGAACCTAAGCGGGTGGGGTTTTTCTCGTCGGAGGAGGATTTAACATCTGCTGTCGCTTCGAAGTTCAAAGCAGGCGGATTTTTATCGTTCTTTTTCCGTAAAGCAATTGAGGGTGAAGGCGATAAAGACAACACTCTTACAATTGGCGAGTTAAGCCATTATCTGCATATCGGATACTCGAAGAACGTTACTTCGCAATACGCGATAACTTCCGAGGGAGAGAAATCGTATCAGCATCTGGTTGTTGACCGCGGCGGCGTACGGGTAAATACACCTTTCATTTACCGATAAATTACTGCTGTGTGTGTTTATCCGTTCGATGGATTCCCTGAGATTGTTTCGATGGTCGCTTATACTCACACCACGCAATGACACGCTATAGGATTTCTCTGCAAAACCTTGCAATTCAGAGAAAATGCACTGGATTTGAAATTTAACAGTGGATTTACCCACCTAGTACACTGTTACATTAATTTTTGACATTGTCGGTAGGTCAGGCATCTTGCCTGACACTCAGCATCAATATAAACAGGCAGGGATGCCTGTTCTACAGTTCACTGAAACATATGTCACAAACCACTAGTCGAAATCGTCAGTATCAAAGAAAGGCGGAATGCCAAGGTCGTAATCTGCAGGTTCAAAGACAAATGACATAATATCCTTGCGCACAGTTCTTATAAATTCTTCGTCCAACTGCCTATTCTTGAGGAAAAAACGTATCTCATGCGGATGTTTGAGATACGCGGTCAACAATGTGAACAAAATGTTCAACTCGTCGTCACGCTCAAGATCTTTTTTCTGCTTGGCTAGCGTCTTATTTAGAAACTCAATAAATACATCCAGAATCGAATGAAACGAATCATCAAGCGATTTCAGAAAAGCTCTGTGAATCATCGCAAGATAGTACACTTTTTTATTGTCTGCATTGTGCGGAGTAGTAGCAATAAACCGAGATATTAGTTTCCAATTGCGATTAATCGAGTGAAAGAGAATGATTGATTCAACACTAAGCTTAAGTTGCTTGCGGTTAAGGAATATAAGCTTGTTTACATTGTTCTGGATATTGGTTAAATCCTCACGATATACGTATCTGTTTGTCATATCGTTCATTAGCTCAATGAGAGAATTAACCAGAATACTGACATCCGATTTGTCATCGGTCAGCAACAAGTTTCTCTGGCGTAATTTACTGTCGATTAAACGTTTATGTCGGTATATTTTCATAGACATTAGTTCAAGTACATGCACCCTATCGCTGAAACGTATATAATTTCGATTGAAAATCAAGTTCTTGTAAAGGGTTTTATACTCATTCTCGTTATCGCTCAGCAATGAATAATGAAAATCAAACATATCTTCACGAATCTGATGCATTTCGAAAGATTTCATCTCATCGAAATACTTGGTGAATTCCCGAAGCAAACTCCGCCATTGATTATCGCTGATTCTGCTTATATCCGACATTGCAATCCTATATAATCCAATATTATCAATAACGGTTATTCTCACCGGTAGATTTAATATAAAAAACATGTTTGTTAGTGTTTGCAGACTTTAGAATAAACATTTTACTTTCATCATATGCTTTTACCCATCAGCTTGGTGGTTTTTCATTTTTGATAGGTTTTTGATTGATTATCCCAAGCTCATCTGCATAGTTTTTGAGCTTCTCATACATCTGTTTCCTTGCGCGGAACAGTCTTGACATAACAGTGCCAACCGGAATATCAAGGATTTCAGCAATCTCCTTATAGCTCAGATTCTCAATAATGGCGAGTAATAATATCTGCTTAAACTGCTCCGGAAGGTCTTCAAGAGCATTTTTTACTTTATCCTCAAGATTATCTTCAAGCTCATCGATTTTCTTGAGACTTTCAACAGTCAGGTTGTGATGTTCGGAAAAATCCTCCTTAGCGGGAACAAGTGGTGCAACATCGTTAAAATCCACCTCGGTTGGACCACGCTGCTGTTTCCGATACCAATTGATATATGAATTTCTTATTATCGTAAAAAGCCATGCTTTTAGATTTGTACCTTTGCGAAACTGCTTGTAGTTTTTCAACGCCTTAAGAAGTGCTTCCTGCACCAGGTCTTCAGCGTTGTTCTTGTTATGTGTAAGCGAAAATGAAAAATTGTACATGACATCAATTTGCTTGAGCAATTCTTCTCGAAACAACTCTTTCGATTCGAAATTAATCACTTCTTTAGGTTTGTTCTTCAATTTCATCTCGCTTAACAGTATTCTTTCGATTGCAACCAAGGTTTTGCGCAAATACAATCAGAATAATTAGTTTAACAATCAAAATATATTATACGAATGAATTTTAATTATTGAAACTGCTCTTATATTTCAGATTAATCGGATTGAATCGATTTTTTAGACATTTTAAAAAAACTGGGATAAACTTGAGAATAACGGATATTTAATAACTTATTAATACTGAATTAATAAAAATGATGTTTATTTCATTTTAGAAATTGTAAATATGTTTGCATCAAACGATATATTTCGTTTTTTCTGGATTTCTTTTTTTTAAATGATGGAGGAGTATTTATGGGAAAAAAATTCTTTTTTTTGTGCACAGCAATTGTGCTGATTTTGGGACTCTTAGCGGTTCCTGCTTTCGCAGCAGATACTGTCGTTAAGGATGCTGCTGAAAAAGTTGCGGAACCGGTTAATGTGGATGATGTACAAACAAATGCCGCAGATCCTGACAAATTCCGTGGTGGCGAAAGCGTTAATTTCTGGGGTGGAATAAACCTTAGACTTTACAGCTTCTTGTATGAAGGCGGTTATGAACCCTACAACTCATTCTTGGCACTGCAAGCGCAAGCTGGTATGAGTGTTGATATGGGTGATGTTTTTTGGAGTTTGTTATTATCAACCGCAAAACCCTATAATGAGGCGTACGGAATTGGGTCAGCAAGCTATGTTCCATTCTATTTCCTCAACGACTTCAATGCATATTTCAAACATGCTTATGCTGTTTGGAGATTCAGCGACAAGATGTTCTTTGCACTCGGACGTTTCGACAAAACCATCGACAAAGAGAAAAAGTTTATGGTTGGCAGAAGTCCTTTGTCGTTCCACGGTGATTATGCATTTGACGGCATTGGTATTTTCCCGAATCTTATGAAGGATGAGAACATGTTGCTAAACGCAGCTTTTGTCCTTAGCTATCTCGGTAATTTCCGCAAAGGAGTGTATCCTGATTTGGATGACACTTACAGCCCTTTTATGCTCATAGGTTTCCAACCTCAATTACATATGAAAATGGCAGAAATGGTATTAACCGCTTGGCTCGGTTTCTGGGCAATCACACATCCTGATAACCTGGCATACAATTCACCTTCTTCGACAACTTATGGTAAAGATGCAATTGCTACTGACAAGGATGCGAATCTTTTGCTTCTTGAGCTTTACGGCAAAATAGCATTCGGAGCGATGTTTGCCTGGATGCACGCGGGTTACAACATGGGTGCAGAAGAACAAAATGCTGGTTTGATTCTTGGTTTCAACCATGGTGCTGTGAAGAAACCTGGTGACATGAGTTGTGGTCTCAACCTATTCTACATCGACAAATATATGTGGTTTGATAAATTCGTTGACGGTACGATGGGTGCAGGTTGGAGAGGTGTTCAGCTTGTTTTGAATTGGATGTTCTATCAGAACATGATCTTCTATTCAGTACTGACGTTCAAGAATCAGATAGGTGGCGGTGATTATGACCATCTTGCATACTTCAAGATTGGCGTCAAGGTTAATTGGAAAACTTCTGGCGGCAAACTTAACAACTAATTCGCTGATTGAAATTATTTAACCTCGGACTTCGGTTCGGGGTTTTTTATTTTAAAAACCTGCCTTAAAAACAAAAAAACTTCATATTTTCTGAATTTATCCGACTAGGCTTCTACACAATATACTTATTTTTTCCGAAAAATCTGAAAATTCATCAAAAGGTATATTTCATTTACAGCATTCATCAAAACTTGGAGGAAATCATGAAGATTACCAAACTTCAGCTTTTTATTGCAGTCGGATTGATTGCACTTTTCGCGTCTCAGGTTTATGCAATGGAACTCAGCCCAAAATCTGCAACTACCGGGATTTCCGACCCCGACAAAGTTACTGCTGATGACGTTCTCTCATTCTTTGGCGGAACGAATTTACGTCTTTACAGCAAGTACTACGAAGGTGGTACAGATGCATGGGAGGTTTACTTGAGGATGCGTGCCACAGCAGGTTTGACTGCGGATTTAGGAGCGATTCTTCTGGGACTTACACTGGAAACCGGCACTCCGAATACATCAAACTTGGCTTATGGACAACCAAAAAGTAATCATGTTGATTATTTTTTCCTGTCCGATTTCAACGCCTATTTCAAAAACTCTTATGCAATTTGGCGCGCTCAGGAAATGATTTACCTTGCAATGGGCAGGTTTCCGTGGACTATTGATAAAAACAAGAAAATGTACGTTTATTGAACAGACATAACTTTTGACAGCGATGTCATGCTTGATTCTATTGGATTATTCCCTGTGTTTTACGACAAAGATGACACGATTTTCTCAATGTCAGCAGTTTTGTCGTATCTTGGAAAATATATGTCAACAACAGTACCTGTTGAAAATCCTGCATGGCGTCATTTCCTCATGCTTAGCCTTCAGCCCAAGGTTGACATGAAACTTGAAATGATGAACCTTCTGCTTGGTGCTGGACTCTGGGCAATAACGCATCCTAACGACATCCAAGCTGCCGGTGGTTCATCCAAAGCATGGGGCAAAGACATATTCGGTACAAACAAAGATGCGAATCTTGTGCTGTTCGAAATATTCGTGAAAATGTCAATTGACAAACTTAACCTTTACTTTCATACAACCTACAATGCGGGCTCAGAAGAACAAAATCTTGCCGCTATAATCGGCTTTAACATCGGTTCAAAAAACAAAACTGGAGACATCCGCTTCGGTGCATGCCTGTATTATATCGACAATTATGCATGGCTTGAAACCTTCGCAAGCGGGACACTCGGTGTCGGTTATAAAGGTGTTCAACTTGCATTCGACTGGATGTTCTTCCAGAATATGAGCTTCTATGCTCGGTGCACATTCAAAAACCAAATCGCAGACAACGACGATAGTACAGGTATGATTTATATTACAACCGGAGTTAGCGTAAAATTCAGCCTGAAACCGAAGAAATAAACTCAAACTTTATCGATTGTTATGCTGGGGGGTCAATCATCCAGCATTTTTTTTAAACAAATATTATAGATGACCGATATTATATAAGTTTTAACGTATGTATGCTAACATGCGGGATTCGCTGGATCCGAAAATATTGAAAATTAATATAAAAATCATATTTTCATAAAATATAATTCATATTTTATAAAACAATCCGATTGTATACTAAACATACAAATACAATCCGAAACTGGATAAACTTTGAAAGGAGTTACCATGTTCTTAAAATGGTTATTCTCAGCGAGAAAAAAAACAAAAAGCGGGACATATCACATCGTCTGGGACAGTGATTCATCGAAATGGTTTGTGAAAAAAGATGGTGAACAAAATCCCGTAAGTGACCATGAAACCAAGAAGTCCGCGCTTGATGCCGGTGATAAAATTGGCAGCGAACTTGCAACCGGTCAGTTGATTGTTCACAAAATGGACGGTGATGTTCAGAAAAGCGTCAATTATGGACGCCAGGCAGCATAGCCAAGCCTCGCTGGTTTAAAATTTCAACATTTTCAATAGGACTTGAAGCTCTTGAGTCCTATTGCTGATATTGTGAGAAAAATCAGGTTTACCTGATTAATCTTTGCGTTCACCCAGGATAAGCTTAATCGAAATTTCTTCATTGCCTCTTTTTATTTGCAGAATAAGTTCTTCGCCCGGTTCAGACAACGACATTAATTTATAAAGCATCATCAAGTTTTTCAAAGGTTTGTTATTTACCAGAAGAACTTCGTCGCCAACCTTCAAACCGAATTTATCTGCAGGTGAATCTTTGGTAACCTCCCTAATTACAATCCTTTTGCTCTCGGTTTTCATATCATACTGGAACGAAAGAATAATACCCACAAACACTCTCTTAACTCTCTTAAATTCAATCAGGTTTTCGGAAATCTTTTTCAGTTGATTCGCAGGCAGCACAAAACTTATGCGATCACTCCCAAAAACCGCAGCATTGTCATATTTCATCGATAACTCGTTAACAATCTCTTCAACAACCTGTTTTGCGATGCTTTTCATCTCAGGTCTAACGATTTTATCGATTATTTTTAGGATTCTTTCTGACAGATTCTTCTGCTCTTGCATTTGGTCCTTAAAATAACTCGACCAGACAATGCCCATTAACTCGCCGTTGGAATTCATGCAAAGTCCGCCAGGATCACCAGGATTTGTCGCAGAATTAATCTGGATTACGCCAAAAAACGGTTTCTTACCGATATACATAATTCTGTTTGTGCCAGAAACTGTTGTACTTTTTATCGAAGTTGTCAAGCCATAAGGATTTCCGCAAACTATGGCAAGTGAGCCGGTTTTTATATTATCATCCTCAGAAAATTCGATTTCCGACAAATCTGTTTTATCAATCTTAATAATCGCAAGTTTGCTGACCTCATCGATAGCCCAAACTTCCGCGTTGAAGCTTTGCGAGTCAAAGTTGACAAGAATTTGGTCAGCATCATGCAAAGGTTGAGCAAGAGTCAGGATATAACCGTCTTTATTAACGATTACACCGGAAAAGTTGAGTAAAGTGAAACTTCCAAAGGATTCAACAGTGTTATTACCATTCGACTTCTCTGGAACTTTAGTGCCTTTGTTGTCACCATCTATTTTACTTAACACGATAATCCTGACAGACGATTTCTGTGCTTTCTCTGCGATTTCAATCATTTCGCGTTCAAAGCTTTTTAATGTCGGATATTTTTCTTCACGCTTCTCTTCTGGTTTTTCATCGGAATTTTCAGCAGGTTCTGTTTTATCAGAATCTGTCATTTGAAAAGTACTTTCATCAAAAACTCGCGATTCTGAGTATATCTTGATGGGATCGTATAAAAATTTTGATTTACCTGTTTTGCTCGATATATTTTCCGACCCTGAGAAAGTGACAGAAATTGCTGTTGAAATAATAATGCACAGAGCAGCAAAAATATATTTATTCATTTCCTACATCCATTTGCACCAATATATACTAGTTACAACTTTTCCTGTTTGTCATGTCTTCACATTACAATTGGATTCAACCCAAAAACCTAGTAATTTCGTTGTAACATAAATGAGTGGAGCAAAAGTTGTTATATCTACAAT
>JAIOTL010000246.1 GCA_021106775.1 Planctomycetota bacterium
GGAGACGATGCGTCAGCATGGCAGTTGGTTCAGCGGAGAGTTTAGCGGGCATTTTTATTGGCGTGAAATGTTTGTGTCCGATAATGCACTACTAACCGTGATTTACGTTGCGAATATTCTGCGCGAGTCGGGAAAAACACTGAGCGAACTTGTGAAACCGCTTCAAAAATACTATCATTCAGGCGAAATAAATTTCCGCGTTGAGAACAAAGATGAAATGATGGAGAAACTTGCTGAACGCTTTAACGATGGGAATCTGGACAGAATTGACGGCGTGAGCGTGAGTTATCGGAGTTGGTGGTTTAATGTACGTCCCAGCAATACCGAGCCGTATCTGAGGCTTACTGTTGAGGCTGAAACATCTGAGGAGCTTTCCGAAAAGTTGGTGATTATCAAGAGCATTCTGTCTTAGTACAGTGTATCGATAACTGTGTGTCATTGCGAGTGAAGCGAAGCAATCTCTGATTTCCATCGAATACAACCTGAAGAAATGACGAATTCGACGAACATTTAACATATTATGTTAGCGAGGCAAATAATTCCCAAGGTTGCGATGAACTACCGGTTTTGTTGCATGAAAATAAAAAGTGTGCTTGTACACCTAGATGGTATCCATGAGATTGCTTCGTCGGTCGCTTTTGTTTCTTCTCGCAATGACACGTACTAAAATTAGCTTTACAGTGCACTATGAAAGTTGGGATTTGCGGAGTGTTTCTTGGGCAATTTGTTTTGCAAGCTCGACACCAGGTTGATTAAGGGGATTTATACCGAGGAAATGTCCGACAAGCACGGTTGCAAACTCTAGGCCGAAAATTAATTCACCAATTGTTTCAGGTGAAAGGTTAGGTAGAATCAGGCTCAGGTTCGGCTTATTAAGTTCAGTCAGAGCTTTTTTTACGCCTAAAAGCTCAGCCTGCAGAATTTCTGCGACCGTATGATTGTGAATGTGAGCGATTTTATCTGATGTCGGTGCTGGCGCTTTCGGAACGGTGAAATCTCGTCTGAATCCAAGTACTTCAACGAATGTAAAGATTTTATCGTCAGGACCTTCAATATAAAGTTGAAGCTGAGAGTGCTGATCCGTTGCACCAATTGCCGATGTGAGTGTCTGACCAGCATGCACGACCTTGCCGGAAGTGTCATATTTTTTCCCGAGTGATTCCGCCCAGAGCTGCTTAAACCACGCTGATAGAGATATTAGGGCGTTTGCATAAGGTATAAAAACCTGAGTCGATTTCTGTTTCTCTGTCCAGAAAAGATGCTGAATTAGCGCGAAAGAGTACGCCCAATTCTGCGGAAATTCGGCTTTCAGACAGCCTTCGCGTGCTTGTGCTGCACCCTTGATTATTATTTCGACGTCGATACCGCAAAGTGCTGCTGGCAAAAGCCCCACAGGAGTTAACGCAGAGAATCTTCCACCGACTTTTTCAGGTATGTTAAAGGTTTGAAGGTTGTGTTCCGTTGCGAAAGCTCGAAGCCAGCCCTTTTGTGGGTCAGTGATAAACACAAAATGCGATTTCCATGTTTCTTTAAGATGTGCCTGCATAAACTGTTGCATCAGGTTAAATGCAGCAATAGTCTCGGTGGTGTGACCGGATTTTGAGATGACGATGAAAAGAGTGCGTGCAGGTTCACATATATCGAGGATTGTGCCGATGAGTTCCGGCTCTATGTTGTCAACCAAGTGAAATCGCGGGTCTCCACCACGCGAAAGCTTCGGAAGAAGATTCCACGCGGGATGATTCAGGGCAGTCTGAAACGTCAGGCTTGCAAGAGCACTTCCGCCGATGCCCAGAACAACGATGTCATCAAACTTCCCACGGTTCTGCTCATTGAATTTCATGATTTTATCGAGCTGATGTCCATCAGGTGAAATAGGCAGATTCAGAAACGAAATCTCGTCCTCAGCGAACATCGATTTCACAGCATTTATATTTTTATCAGCATTTGTATAGGCATTCTGGATAATTTCCTGTGAAAATCCAGAATCCGCGATGTTTAACTGCATACAGCCTAAAAAATCAATCTCTATTCCCATATTATCTCCGAAAAATCGTTGAACTAGCTTATTAATTTAAATAATTGCGAGTAATTATCTATCAAAATATTTATCTAATTTTGACAGTGGAATCATTATAGATGTTGGACGTCCGTGAGGGCAGGCATATGTTGTATCTACGGTTTTCGATTGATAAATTAAAGCTATCATTTCTTCACGTTTTAATGGATCACCTGCTTTTATAGCGGCTTTACATGCAATTGTGGCAAGAATTAGCCAAGTGACTTTTACAAAATCAGGTTTGACATCGTCTGCAATTATTGAACCAATTGTGCTTTCTAAAATTTCCTTAACTTTAAATCTTTTTGAAAGAAGCATTGGAACTGCAGTGATTTCCCATAATTCATCTGAATCATTGAATTTTATTTGAAAACCCATGGTATTGAAAATCTCGGAGAATTCATGCATTAGCAATATTTCATTTGCATCTAAATCTAATATTTCAGGTGTTAGAAGAAGCTGTTTTTCTATATTTTTATTCTCAAACTTTTTACGCAGGTTTTCAAACAGTAATCTTTCATGAAGTGCATGTTGGTCATAAAATTCAATTCTATCTTTATATTCCGCTAGAATATATGATTTTTTTATCTGGTAGACATCAAGGATATCGCCTGTAGAATATGATTTGTTTTTCTCTAATAAAGGAGAAATAAAAATATCAGGACGCAGTTGAAACTCATTAAAATCAGAAGTTTCATGCACATTAGATTTACGTTTTGAGAAATCATAAATCTCGGAATTAGTTGGTTCTTCAGGTGGTTCAGATGAGACAAATTCTATCTTTTTTGGTTTTAAAAGGTGAATATCTTCAGGCTTCACAGGAGGTTCAAAAGAAAGATGTTTTTGTTGAGACAATTTATCATGCGTTAATTGCAATGGTATTTGCGGTATATGTTTTGCGGATTTATCTATTTCACCATCATAATCAGTAGATGAACTTGGGCTATCCTTTCTGGCAGCAGCACTACTTTGAACTTGCTCCAA
>JAIOTL010000235.1 GCA_021106775.1 Planctomycetota bacterium
AATTCTTATTGTTATTTTCATGCTTATCGGCGGTGGTGGCGGCTATGCACTTCGGATGTACACAGCACCCACAGACGGAAAAACTCCTGAAGTCAACAATGTTTCGACTGAGAAAAACATCGATTCTGAAATTCGCATAACAAAAGCAGAAAAATTCAGGATTAATCCCGAGTAAACAACTGGGAGTGAATAAAATGTCAGATTTGGACGCACTTGTAAAAACTTATCAATCTTATGACCAGAAGCATATTTTCAGGTTTATTGATGAACTTAACGATGCGGAGCGTTCATCATTAATGAAGCAGGCAGAATCCATCGATTTGAATAATCTAACCTCTGTTCTGTTGCCTTTATTGAAAGAAAAACCTGAGCTGGCTATTGATATTACTGATATGAATCCGCCTGAAGTTGCGAAACCTACCGAAAAACACGCGCAAATCGGAAAAGATGCTCTGCAGAACGGGCAGATTGGGTTGCTGACGGTTGCTGGCGGTCAGGCAACAAGGTTGAATTTCCCGAAACCTAAAGGTTGCTTCCCGATTATGCCGATAACGAATCGAACGATTTTCGAGGTTTTTTCACGCCGTTTGCTGGGAGTTGTGCAGAAATACGGGATTCAGCCTTTGTGGGCGATAATGACTTCAGAGGATAATCACGAGCAGACGACAATTTTTTTGCTGACAACGATTTTTTCGGACTGGATGAAAAGCGTATAATTTTCTTCAAACAGCAGATGCTTCCTTCGATAACTGGTGATGGCAAACTATTGCTCACGAAAAAGCATGAGATTGCGATGAACCCGAACGGGCATGGCGGCGTGCTTGAATCTTTTTACAAAAGCGATGTTTTTCAGACATTTATGCACAAAAACGTAAAATATTTGTCGTATTTTCAGGTCGATAACATTCAGGCGAAATTCGAAGACCCTTATTTTATCGGGCTTCACATCGATGCTGATTCAGAATTCTCCTCTAAAATCGTTGAGAAAACTGATCCTGTGGAAAAAGTTGGTCTGTTTGTCAAGATTGGCAATGATTTGAGGATTATCGAGTATTCCGATTTGCCAGAGCAGTACCAAATTTTGCGCAATGCAGACGATTCGCTGCGATTCAATGCCGCCAACGTCGCAATTCATCTTATCGATATGAGTTTTATGCTTCAGCTTGTAGAATCTGACGTGTTTAGCCTTCCTTATCACGTCGCGAACAAGGCAATTCTTTGCATTGACGTTGCTGGCGAACTAACTATGCCGACAACGCCAAACGCCTACAAATTCGAGAAATTCATTTTCGATGCCCTTGATTATGCGAAAAATCCGATTATTATGCAGGTTCATCGGGAAGAAGAATTTTTGCCTTTGAAAAATGCTGAGGGTCTGTTCTCACCTGATTTCATTCGACAATGTTATCAGGATTTTTGGGCGGAAAAACTTGAAGAAATCGGCATGAAAATCGTGCGAAAAAAAAACGGGAACTTGCCGGGCAAAATTGAAATAGACCCTGCGATTATCCTAACCTTCGATGATTTGAAATGCTGGGTCGATTCACATGAACTTAAATCCTGGAACGCTGGCAATCTCAACATAATGTAATCGGACGTTACTCGACGATGACAAACGCAATTGCTTTATCATCTTCATGCGATAAACTTATCTGTATATTTGCAATTCCAAGCGTTTGAGCGATTTGATACGCGTTATTATGCAGCTTTACTACTGGTTTCCCGCTTTCCAGATTCACCACTTCAACATCTCGAAAGTTAAAATCGACAATGCCTGTCCCCAGAGCCTTTGAAACCGCTTCCTTGGCAGCAAACCTCACCGCATATTGCTCGTATTTTCGCGATTCAGGCTTGATATTCTCGCAATATTCAATCTCTATCTGCGTAAAACAACGCTTGATAAACTTGTCGCCGATTCTTTTCGCAATATCTTCAATGCGAGCAATCGACACAATATCCACTCCAACGCTTTTAATCATTGCGTTTCCTCAAAATTAACCATAATTCCTTGAATCGAATGTATTTGTTTACCTGATTCACTATTTTTCATAAAATCGCTAAGTCTGCAATTATCTTCAACGAAATTAATATATCAAGAATTTTTCATAAGCGAGGTTTTAATGAATTCTAAGTTTTTTTTCCTTCTTTTGCTTCAAACCGTAATTGTTTTATTGATGATTTTGGGTTGCAGCGGAACTGAAACCGACAACCCCCTGAAACAGTGCGATAAAGACGTGATAAAAATATTTTCGAGCAAGGATTTGAAAACGTTTTTGTCGCAAGTTTATACGGAGGACAGGAAGGAATTCAGCTTTTACATCAAGGAATTAAGTAAAGACTCCGTAAACCAGGCAACAAAGGACAAGCTCGTTGAAATACTTCAGAACCCAAAAAATAACGAGTATTACGTCGCTACAATGCTTTATCTCATGGCGAAAGCAGGGATTGACGAGGTTTTGCATTTAACAAAAACAATGATGTATCATCCCGACGCGTATATAAAATCACGCTGTATTTCTGCATTTTCAATGCTTGCCGACCGCAGCGAGCGCAACCTGCTTCTCCCGTTAGTCTCAAAAAACGAAAAATTCGAAAAAGTTCGGACGCAGGCAACAAAAGTATATTATTCAATGATATCCGCAGAAGATTTTGACATCCTGTTCAAACTAATCGAAAATCCCACAAGTAAAATAAAAAAAGATGCTGACCGTCGAAAATTCATCATTAACGCAATTTATTACTGCCTTGATAAACTGCTTGATGATAAAACCCGCAAACAAAAAGAGAATTATATGATTAGCCAAATCGGTAAAACTTCGATTATTGCGGAGGAATTTTTGCTCGAATATTTTAAAGGCAGACTCACAACAAACGCATTTCCGATTCTTGTCGAGCTTTACTGCGATTACGGTAAATCAAGGAAAATTCATGTGCTTTCATTCGGCGAAATACACAGGCTCATTAAAACCGGAAAAATCGATTTAGACCTTGCCAATGTTAGCAAAACCTTCGTCAATGTGCTGATAAAAGACATCGTTTTTAGCGACAAACACAATGATATTTTTCCAGCAGATATTGAATTTATCCTTGAAAATTTCGAGATTGAAAAAGAAGACCAGAAAGTACTTGAGCAATTTATTCTCAGTCTGGATATCGATAAAAATTCGTCTGACAGCTTGAAGTTTGCTTACCGAATACTCATGACAAAAGGTGAGTTCAATGACATTGTTGAAAAGATTATCGCAAATAGCAAAGTAAACGAGAACCTGCTTGAAATCAACTTAAAAGCAATATCCCGCTTCATCGACAAGGGCGTCAAAAAAGACAGCGTCGCCGAGATTTTAAGCGAAATTATGATTATGACCGAAAAAGAAAGCACTGCCAAGTATTGCGCGAAACAGCTTGCAGACATCAATTCAGAAACCGCAATTTCATATATGCTTGAAGGATTGAAGCACGAAAACCACGTAATTACTGATGCTTCAGCCTTTGGGCTTATCTGGCTTAGCGATAAATCATATTTTACAGAGCTTGTCAGGGAAGATGAACTCATTAACAAAATCCTGCGAAATGAGGAGATGGAGGAACATAACATTATCTCAACTTTGCAGTTTCTCGGAAACGTTGG
>JAIOTL010000350.1 GCA_021106775.1 Planctomycetota bacterium
ACAAAGAAAGTATTGTGTGTAGTAATGCTGATTACCTTATTCGGTGTCAGCGCATTCGCGACAGACAACAGCGTTTTCAATCAGCAATCACAAAGATTACCAAATGCGGAATGGGTAACCCCTACCCAACCACAAGAAACAGATGAGCCGAGTCGCGATCTGATTTTCTCCCAGCCTTCGGATGATGAAAATACTCCAGGCTGGTCTGCCAGTAACGCATCAAACGCGTTCGTTATTTATGAGAACTTCACTGGTGTTACAAGTGCCTGCGCGACTGTACGTATATGGGGTCTTACCCTCAATAATACCAACGGCTGGCAAGCTGTGGATGTGGACCCGATGCAATTCAATGTAAAACTCTGGGATAACGTCAATGGCTTACCTGGAACCGAACTGGCTACTATTACAACAACAGTAAACCGAACAAGTACAGGTCAGTCTGTGATGGGCTTCCCGATGTACTACTGGGATATCCCGATTTCTCCCGCATTCAATATCACCCAGGATGGTTGGATTTCTATTAACGAATCCATTATAGATACTCCATTAGACGCATGGATTATGTGGTTCTCCTCCTCTGTTGGAGATGGCATGGCAAAGCACTGGGATGGAGCCGCGTGGGTTTCTCCTGACCCATCCGATCGTGCGATTGAACTCTATAGCCCCGATGCTCAGGGTACTGTTAGCGGTACTGTTACATTCAGCAATGGAACAGGCGTTGTTACCGATGTTGTTATTGTATGCGACGATGTATCGCTTTCCCCAGACGCGACAGGTGCTTACACTTTCGATATCAATGTTGGCACCTACGACATAAGTGCTACACTCCCCAGCTTTGTTGACTGGGCACAAACTGGAATTAATGTCGTCGAAAACCAAACGACTACAGTCGATATTCTGCTTGACGAAGTTCTTTACGATCCAATCAACTTAAATGTTACTGATGAAGGTTTGTTTACGTGGGAAGATGGTGCTCCCATCACTCGTGAACTTCTTGGCTACAATGTTTATCTTGATGAAACATTGATTACTCAATTAGACATAGTTACTTTGCAGTACCAGTTTACTGGTCTTGTATTCAGTGAGCAATACATGGCAGGTGTTAGTGCGCTTTATACTGGCAATCTGGAATCTCAAATTGTCGAATCAGACTTCACCTTTTACGGACAAGCCAACGATGATGTACTGGTTCCCGGATTCCCAACAAAACTCGGCAGTAATTACCCGAATCCTTTCAATCCGGAAACGGCTATCAGCTTTACTCTGAAAGAGACTCAACATGTTACGATTGAAGTATTCAATAACCGTGGTCAGAAAATCAAAACTCTTGCCAAGGGTGAATACGCAACTGGTTCTCATAGCATTGTCTGGCTAGGCATGAATGACAACAACCAACCAGTCTCCAGCGGTATCTATTACTACCGGATGAAAACGGGTCGTTATACTTCTACTAAGAAAATGATCTTGATGAAATAATCTCCACGAAACATAATAAGAGGAAACGCCTTCGCGTTCCCTCAGATTGTTGACAAAGTCCTGTGCAAGCGGGACTTTGTCTTTATAAAAAAAAGAAATCAGCCCCAAAATACCATTAAATCGAGGACGATTGAATGTTGGCTGAGGCGTTCTACTGGTGTCCCGTAGAACTTACCTTCGACATTATGTTCGCCGATACAATTTCTTGAGAAGGAGCAAATATTTAGCAAAGAGTATATAATATATTGACAGGATTAGATATGAAAGGCTTTATATATTTCATTCAAAATTTGAGGAGAAACAATGTGTGTCGAAGGAACATTAGAATATTTTTCAAACGACTTTCCAAAAGGCTTATTTCCTTTAGATATCAATAAAATTGTAATTGAGAATTGTGCCCATGAATTACATAACTACATCTATGGTAAGTTTTTAAGCATAGATTACCCCGATGATCACTTTTTACCACAAATTAGATGTTTTGCATCAAAACACGGATTACACTTAAGGCGAACGCATAAATTAGACCCAATAGCCGAGTATTATATCTACAATCTAGTCTACAGAACTCGTACAACCTATCGAAAAGATTTCAATCGAAATCGGAAAAGCTTTGGACACCGTTTTGAAAATGGTAAACCAGTCCCTCTTGGAAAAGCCTATCGAGAGTTTAAAAAATCAATCTCAATAGCAAGCTCGAAGTTCAAATTTGGGATGAAATTCGATATAGCCACATACTTCAACTCTCTTTATCACCACGATATAGTTACATGGTTTAGTAATAGTAGCAGAGAGATGTCAGATGTAGAAGGACTAGGCATTTTTTTGCGAGAAATAAATAGCGGACGATCCGTTGATTGTTTACCACAAGGTATACACCCTTGCAAAGTAATCGGAGCAGAATTTCTAAAGTTCATCGACAACAATGGAACAATGAAATCAGAATTAATGCTTCGTTTTATGGATGATGTATATGTATTTTCAGACAATCAGCAATCGGTTGAACATGATTTTATCTTATTCCAAAAATTAGCTGGAGACAAAGGCTTAAATTTCAATCCCTCAAAAACAAGAACAAGTATTTTTGCAAGTGACGATATTGACACACAGAGTGAAGATATAAGGATTGGATTACTTAATGAAAAAGCCGAATATATAGACTTATACAGCTTTTGCTATGAGGAAGGTTTCGATAAAAAGCTAACACTTAATGAAGAGCAGTTAGAATACTTGTACAGCCTCCTACATGACCCAACTATCGATGAAATGGATGCTGAACTTATCTTAACTTTTATGACAGAGAATGGAGAAGAAGTTCTCAAGTATTTTGAAATCTTTTTTAGTAAGTTTCCTTTCTTAAGCAAAAAATTATTCTACTTTTGCAAAAACATTGAAGACAAAAGTGCTCTCGCACAAGTAATGATCAACCACTTAGAGAAATCTTTAACAACTACAGAAGAACAATTATTTTGGTTTGCAAAAATAGCTGAGCAATATTTATTTGAAGAATCTATATATGGTGCAACTTTACATAAGATGCTAGAGCATAATTTTGCTTCAGACATTAGTATAAGTAAAATACTTGAACTAAGCGAAACAAGATTCGGTTTACCTGAGATAAGGGATAAATACTTAAGAAATGGTACAAGTAGCTGGCTTTCCTGGGCATCTGCAATCGGAACTAGAAGTACACGGAAGGCAAATAGAAACCAACGGCTATCATATTTTGCCAAAATTTCACCAATGAACCGTTTTATTGCCGATGCTGTTAAGAGCTTTTGATATGGAAAACTTATTACTTTCACGGATTCGAAAACCGCAAGGTTTTTCAAACATCTTTGAAATGCCGTTAGCTGTAAAAACGTATTTCGATTCAATTTGTTCAGAAAAGAAAGAAGGTACACACAAGGGGTACCCCTACATAGAATGTGGTTCAAGTAGAATTTCAGACGTATCTTAAAATCCTGAGTATTTTTTAACTATTTGCGGAATATTTCGAGAAATTGAAGGTTTTTTTGTAGGGAACAGCTTGTTCCCTACTTTAATGGTTTGCCATATCAGGGAGTTGACTTTACATTTTAAATCTTAAATATAAAAGAAATCAGCCCCAAAATACCATTAAATCGAGGACGATTGAATGCAGGTGGCGACGCCCTACTTTCCCACACCGACCTTTTTTTGTTGTATTCAACAAAAAGGGGGGTAGTGTTGAATGACTGAAAGCACTTCATTTCGTTTTGTACTCAAACGTAATGGTTTTAGTGCGGATCAGGAAGTGGATTGTCTTATATCAAAACAACAATGTTAATACTGGAATAAATTAAAACCCGGGTGTTCGAGAGATTGGAGGTTATTTTGTAAATTGAAACTGATAAATAAGAAAATCAGCCCGTAATGGTGGCGACGCCCTACTTTCCCACACCGTTGCCAGTGCAGTATCATCGGCGCAGGTGAGCTTAACTTCTGTGTTCGGGATGGGAACAGGTGTATCCTCACCGCCAGAATCACCACCATTACGAGCTGATTAATTAAAATTGAATGGGATCGAGAGAATAATAAAGGAAAAGCCAATCGATAAATTAGTATCACTCGGCTGAACACATTACTGCGCTTACACCTGTGACCTATCAACGTTGTAGTCTCCAACGTATCTAATGGGGAAATCTATCTTGGAGTTGGCTTCCCGCTTAGATGCTTTCAGCGGTTATCCATTCCGAACTTAGCTACCCAGCAATGCCGCTGGCGCGACAACTGGAACACCATTGGTTCGTCCATTCCGGTCCTCTCGTAC
>JAIOTL010000445.1 GCA_021106775.1 Planctomycetota bacterium
CCAGCATCGTTCACAAAATCCTCACCAGACAGAAGCTGTTGAACCCAGGTTTGAGCAGCATCACGGCTCACAACGGTGTCAACAGGCGCATTAAACGGCACACGCGCACCGAGTCTGCCGATGCACCAGTAAACGTACGAATTCTGCGATGCCTGGGTTTTGTGCAGGTTCTGCGCATTCTGTTGAATCTGCCTAATCAAAAAGCTACCGAGACGTGTTTTCTCTACAGCAGGAATCTTCTCAAGACTGGCAATCGTCCGCCACATCTCAATTTCTTCTTGCAAATTTGTGTGTTTTTCTCGCTTGCCCTTTTTTCGAGCAGAATCCGAACGCGGCAGGAGAATCGGCGCAATAGTTTTGTAAAGCTGCATTTGACGCTGTTTGTCGAGTCCCGCTGCAATGCGTCGCCAGAGAATCCAGAATTCCGATGCTGCCTGTAAATTACGTTTATACTGTACACCAGCATCGAAGATTTTAAAGATATCTGAACAGCGTTTCTCATCAAATTGTGCACCAAAACCAGGGCGAAGCAGGAAACCGGTTAAATTCAGCCAACGTATTTCGAATTCGGCGTTGATTTTACGTTTGTTAGAAAGTTCAAGCGTTGTTAGAAATAGATGCCGTAACGTGCTAATCGACCAATCCGCACGCTTGCGTTCGAGCACATTTTCGAGATTTTTCATGAGTTTTGCAGGTTTTAGCTCAAGATTCTGTGTATTTGAATTAGCAAGGAAGGTTTTTCGGATAATTTCTGAAGCATTTTTCAGCATTTCTTTAGGTAGATTTTCATCTTCTGAAATCTCAGTGCGTTTTGTTTCCACGGTTTCATCCAATTCAGCTGATTGACGGGTGTCAAACTGTAACCTCCATTTATTTCCATCTTTGACACTTTCAAACCAGACTTCAAGTACCCCAATCTCGTTCAAACGTGATTTGAGTCTGACAATAACCTCATTATTATCATTCGAATCACTTTCGCCAAGGGGCTTGAGCACGGTACAAACCGGCGGAAGCTGGTTAACAGAATCACGTTGAATTTTCACAATATCACCCGCATCATCAAGCCTGCGGGAGTTCGTGCTGAAAACCGGAAAAGATACCGGCTGATTGAGTTTCAGGCAGAATTTTCGCTCAGAAATCTCAAGCTCCTCCGCTTCTTTCTGGTCGTGAGGGCAGATGCAAAGAGTTGTCGCGACGTTTTTATCCTGCGATTTCTCACCTGCGTCAATTTCTATGTAAAAGCTGTGCGCGCTGCCACCTTGAATCCTGATGCCTTTTCCGCGTTTCGCCAACCCGAAAAATGCTGCGCCGATTGCAACCGCATTGTCCAAATCCTTCATGTTGCTTGAAAGTGCTTCGATTTTCAGCGTTAACGGTTGGTTTTTCCTGGGTCTGCCACGACTTTTCTTTAATTCAATTTCAGGAAACCAACTCTGTAAAATCTCATACATCCGCTTTTGTGCAAACGCAGACTTGAAGAAACCACCGTTAAACAGGATTTTATGCGGTCGCACAGGCTCATATCCCAGCACTGACGAAATATTCAGGAATTCAGCCAGGTGTTTTGATATCGCCGGGTCAAACGCATAAGGCAGACCAAATTCGCGAATCATCCCCTTTGGCGTGTCGTGAGTTTTCTCGGTGATGTCAATTTCAGGCATGAAACCGTCGAGAACAAGCGATGTCAAGTCATTTTTATTCAGATTTTCACTAAAACTGCCGCCGATTAGACTGCTACCAGTCCCTGGGATTGTTACTTTCACGGATTTTGCATCGGTTGAGAGAAGTTTTTCCTTGGCATCTCTACAACGTGCCTGAAGCATTGACCATTGTTTCGCATCAAGCCTGATTTTCTGGGACTTTAGCCTTTGTTCGAGCTTAACGGCAATTGCGAGATCGATGTTATCCCCACCCAGCATCAAATGCTGACCCACAGCAACCCGTCTGAATGCAAGTT
The DNA here is from genome assembly GCA_021106775.1 of Planctomycetota bacterium. The sequence goes on from JAIOTL010000445.1 coordinate 1,958, forward strand.
TTCCCTTACTTCGCTCAACCTGAATCAGACTGAAGTCCGATGTTCCGCCGCCAATATCACAAACGAGGACTGTTTCACCAACAAAAACACTCTGCTGCCAGGAAGATTTATTTCGATGAATCCAGCTGTAAAAAGCTGCCTGTGGTTCTTCAAGAAGGGTCAGTTTTTCCAGATTAAGGGATTTCGTGGCTTCAACGGTGAGTTCGCGAGCAACGGCATCAAAAGAAGCAGGGATTGTTACAATCACGTCCTGCAGCTCAAAGTATGCGGTTTTGTCAGCTTTCGCGATTTCTCGATTCCAGGTATCCCTGATAAATTCGAGAAGCAGGGTGGTTGCGGTAACCGGTGAGATTTTTTTGATGCCCTCAGATGCTGACCATGGAAGGATTTTCGCACGTCGGTCAACAGCAGCATGTGAAAGCCAGGATTTTGCAGATGATGCCAATCTGCCTGGAACCTCAGAACCGCGTTTTCTTGCGAATTCACCGACAATAGCCCGAGTATTCTTCGCATATTTCAATATTTGTGTTTTATCAAAGGCTTCATCTTCAAACGGAAAGTACACGAACGAAGGCAGATTATCTTTTGCTTTGATTTCATCTGCTTCTACAAGCTGGGGAATCTCAAGAATTCTAATGCCATCCGATTTCGACGCTGTATCCACGTACGAAACAACACAATTCGTTGTGCCTAGGTCAACACCGATGATAAAAAGAGATTTCTCAGACATGAAGCATTCCTACGGGATGAACCGACTTTTGAAAATGTCATTTTAGCTGTATATGTGTATTTATCAACGCTTTTCAGCATTATTCCAATCGGTTTTCATCAACCAGCAAAACTCGGAAATGAACCCGAAACGATGTTACCCTTTGCGATTGTTGCAGTTACTTTCGCTTCAAGTTCTTCGAAACTGCCTGCAGTCAGTATTCTCAAGGCATTTTCCGCATCCGATTGTTTGGCTGCATCTTTAGAATTCACAATAGCAAAATTCGCAGGCGCACCAGGTTCAATCTGTCCATTTAGCGGCATTCCAAGGAAT
>JAIOTL010000014.1 GCA_021106775.1 Planctomycetota bacterium
GATTTCTTTGTGCAGGAACATTTGCAAAGAAGTGAAAGTGCTGGCTCGATAAGCAAACTTGTTTGGCCCATTGTTGTCGGTCTGATACTAACCTGGTTATCAGTTTACTGGATAATCAAGAAAGGGGTAACACGGGTTGGAAAAGTCGTGTTATTTACTGTACCCATTCCGTTTTTGATAATTTTTATTCTGCTATTTTTCAGCCTGGATTTAACCGGGTCGGCAAATGGAATTTCTGCGTATCTTTACCCGGATTTTTCGAAATTAAGTGACCCGAATATCTGGATAAATGCTTATGGGCAGGTTTTCTTTTCGCTGTCTGTTGGTTTCGGGTTGATGTATGCGTATGCGTCATATTTGCCGAAAAAAGCGGAAATCGGCAACGCAGCAACAATGACCGCGTTTGCGAATTGCGGCACAAGTTTTATTGCCGGCTTTGTTGTGTTCTCATTCCTGGGATATTTTGCAGCAGTATCGGCATCGGCAATATCAAGTGTCGCAGGTGTTGGACCGGGTTTAGTATTTTCAGTATATCCGCAGGCAATTTCGCTTCTGCCGTTCGGAGATTACGGTAATGCTGGAATTGCAGTATTATTATTCCTATGTCTTTTAACTTTAGGAATTGACTCATTATTCAGCCTGGTTGAAGGTGTCGCAACAGGTTTGCACGATAAATTCAGACTCACGAAAAAGCAGGTAACGCTGATTCTCTGCGTTGTGTCATTTTTCGCTGGTTTATGGTTCGCAACCGATGCTGGCTTGCATTGGCTAGATATTGTCGATAAATGGATAAACCTGAGCTTAATTGCTGTTAGCGTCGTAACCGCATATGTTGTAGGCTGGAAGTGGGACATCTGGAAACTCGTCAAACATATTAACAGTAATTCTATCTTCAAAGTAGGCAGAATCTGGGTATTCCTGATTCGATGGTTCATTCCGATTTTGCTGTTAATTATTCTGTTTGGTCCGCCAATCCCGCATGTTTTCGAGGGTGGAGCAATTATCAAGCTCATTCGTGAAGGGTATGGAAGCTATCCGCAGTGGGCACTTTGGCTTGGAGGATGGATGCCGACGTTCCTCGCGGTACTGGCAGGATATATTTTCATGAAAATACCGTCAAAACGTTATGATGACCTTGGGAAAGCTGAAATCAAACCGAAAAAACAAGGCAGCGGAGCCAAAAAGACGGTTGAGAAACCCAAAGCAAAAGCACCTGTGAAGAAATTAGACATCAAGAAGAAACCAAGCCGCAGCCCAAAAAAAGACAAATAAGGAGGAAATAATATGAAAACAAGAAAAGCATTTATGTTGATTATTGTGATGTTCGCGGTTTCGGTTTTTGTCGTTCCGGTAAATGCGACCGAGGACGCAAAACCTGATAAAAACGGCAAGGTAACAGCATCCGCGACCACTACTGTTGAAGTCAAGGGCAAAGAAAAAACGGACGACTCTACTGCGCCTGATGCAGTTGAAAAGGCTGACAAGGCTGCGAAACCAGAAGATACATCAAAAACCAACGAAACAACTAAGGCTGAGAAAGAATTGAAGTACGAAAATTATACGGTGAAAAAAGGTGATACGAAAGAATCGATTTCAAAGCATTTTTACGGAACAATCAAGGAGTTTCCACTAATTGTGAAAGATAATCCTGAAATTGAATGGGATAAGCCGTTAAAAGCAGGTTTTGCACTCAAAATTCAGATTTTTGAAAAACCAAAAACATTAAAATCTGTTTCCATAACTTCTGCCGATAAGATTAATTTCGAACTAATGAAAAAAGCGAAAAAGTACGACAAAAAACATGAGCTAAAGGTACGTAGATACATCGCCAAGCTTGACCGCAACATATACGCTAAAATCGATGAAATACGCAAACTCATGCTTGAAGACAGCTGGGACCTTGAAAGTGTGAAAATACCAAAAAAAGTTGAAGAAAAAGAAGAAAATGCAAGTGAAAACAAACCGCAGGACAAGGATGACCCTAAAATCAAGAAATTAACCGAGAATAAAGACAAGGAACCAGAGAAACAAAACCTTATCGTGAACGATAATGATGAAAATGACTCAACTGTTCAACCTGAATTCATCGAAGGCATATATCGCAAGAGAGCGGTAGAATATACTGATTCTGAACTTGAAAAAAAGCTAATGAAACTCAATGATGTGAAATATATTAATGTCGGTATTGACGTTGAAAACGGTGAAGAACTTGAAGAAATAAAGAAGGTAGCTCTTAAAACAGTTGACAGCGGATTTCGGATGTCAACATCAACGAGTGTTGCAGTAAATAGACAGATGGTTGCACTTAAAAAGCTTATCATCGAATATCATGCCAACCTTTTTGAGTATTTGAAATACAAGTATAAAAACATTCTAAACGGTATCGATATTGAAGAAAAAACACTTCCAGAAGCGAATAAAGATAAGGAAGATAATGACAATCTTACAACAAAGGTTGCCAAGATAAAAACAACAACCTACTGCGAGATATTTGAATCTGCATGGAAAATTGAATGGGATAAAAAGCAATTGAAATTTAATCTCGAAGATGCGTTTATGGATGTACTCGAAGAAACAAAGAACCGCGGTGAGAGTAAGCTAATTCACGAAAGCGACATAAAATTTGTTTTAAGTCTTGAGAATATCATTGGGATATATGGTGAACTTGAGGATAAAACGCTTAAAGCGACGTTCAGGGCAGGCTGGGATGAGTTTGATCTTGGATGGGTTATGTTTATCTTCGGCGTTTTAACGCTTTACGGCGGGTTGACTTGGACGATTCTTATCGATTTCAGGAGTCGAAGGAAAGCAAAGAAATAACTTCAATTATCATGCTGAATTGTATTTATTCCAAGATTTATTTGTCCGTAGCAACAATTATCGTATTTATACTGTTATGTTTTCAGGCAATGCAAGCTGTTACCAAAAGTAAACACATGTTCGAATTAGTAACGAAAATGAATAGATATAAATTAAACGGAAACTTTAGCATCGTTATAACTACAATAATATAACAAGTTATAATGATGTAGCATTTATTTAAAAATTGGCATCATTTTTGCGTATTTTATTATATAGAAATAGTTTAATAATTTATTTTGGAGGTTAAATGAAAAATTTTGTACTGATTTTAGCAATCGCCTTTATTCTCATTATCGGAACAGCAACTTATGCTGACCCGAAAGTGAAATTCGGCGGAAACCTTGACAGGCCAACATCTACGAAGGATGCTGACGAAAAGGAAGCACCTGATGCAAAGAATGAACCGCCTGTTCC
>JAIOTL010000335.1 GCA_021106775.1 Planctomycetota bacterium
ATATTGTTTCATTATTAATGTCATTATTTGTTGCTTTTACAATTGTTCCCATTTTATGTTACGGTTTACTTTCAAAAGTGAATCTGAAATCTGAAAAAAATAAAGAAAATATTAGTGTGAAGGTTTTAAGCCGAATGTTTAAACCAATGATAAAATTAGCACTACGTTTTCCTTTATTGATTCTATCTCTAATAGTCTGCTTGATTATTTTATCTATCTTTTTGTTCAGCAATCTAGGTTCAAATTTTTTACCACCTTTTAATGAGGGTACAATTCAGGTTAGCTCAATTTTTCCACCTGGAACTGACTTGTCTTTATCAGCAAAAGTAGGAACCCAGATTGAAAAAAGATTACTCGAAGTCGAAGATGTAACAATAGTAAACAGAAGAACAGGACGAGCAGAATTAGATGAGCATGCTGAGGGAGTTCAGACTAGTGAATTGTTAGTTTCAATGAAACCTGATAGCAAACGAGATAGAGATGAAGTCATCAATGAAATACGTGAAATAATAAAAGCGGAATATCCAGAAGTTCTATTGAATATCAGTCAACCAATTAGTCACAGAATTGATGTTATACTGTCAGGTATTCAGGCACAGATTGCAATTAAAATCTTTGGTGATGACCTATCTAAGTTGCGTTCAAAAGCTCAACAGGTAAAAGACATTTGCATGAAAGTCGATGGTGTTGTTGATTTATCAATCGAACCACAAGACCTTGTGCCACAAATTCAAGTTCAACTGAAATTAGATAAATTGAAGAATTATCAGTTATCAGTTGGGGAAGTTTGTGAAATGCTTGAGACTGCAATCGCTGGAAGAAAAGTTGGTGAGATTCTACAGGATCAGCGTTCTTTTGACCTTGTTGTAAGATTGCAGCAGGATCAAAGACAAGATATCACCACGATAAAAGACCTTTGGATACCTTTACCAAGAGAAGGACGAGTTCAGATTACTGATATTGCTGAAGTTTTTGTAGCAGCAGGTCCATACAGGATTTTTAGGGATAATGTTCAAAGGAGGATTGCTGTTCAAATGAATGTTCAAGGTCGAACTCTGGGTGAAGTAATTAATGATATTAATATAGGGATTGATAATAGTGAAATAGAAGAACCTGGATATTTTGTGCAATATGGCGGTCAGTTTGAAGCTCAGCAATCAGCGACAATAATAATTGCTTCTCTGAGTATTGGTGCATTATTAGTTATATTTTTCCTATTAATGGGAGAATTTAAATCAATTTCATTGACAATTCAAGTTTTACTGACAATTCCAGGTGCGTTGATAGGTTCGGTACTGATTCTTGTTTTAGCCGGACAGGAATTTAATATTGCAGCACTGGCTGGTATGATTGCATTAGGTGGAATCGCTTCACGAAATGGTATTCTATTGATTAACCATTATCTGCATCTAATGACTGAAGAAGGTGAAAATTTTTCAAAAGAAATGATAGTCAGAGCGGGACTTGAGAGAATGGTTCCCGTTTTAATGACAGCAATAACTACTGGTATAGCACTTGTTCCATAGATTCTTACTCCAGGCGAATCTGGTAAGGAAATAATCTATCCAGTTGCGCTGGTTGTTTTCGGTGGTTTAATTACTTCAACCTTGTTTGAGTTTTTGTTGCGACCAGCATTGTTTTGGATGCTTAGCAGGAGAACCTGTCAAAAACTTGTATGTAAAAATAACATTAATTCAACTCTTTAGAATCCAAAGGAGGATTTATGAAATCTAAACTTACTCTCTCAATTATTATTTGTTCAATTGCTTTATTTGGCTTAGTTTTAACCTCATGTGGCGAAAAAACCCCTGAACCCACAACTGCAAAATGTGATTGTGGCAAGGTAATGCAAAAATCCAAAATGATTTCATTTGAGGTGGAAGGTGCGAAAATGCTTGCATGTAGCGAGGAATGCAAGAAGGAAATGAAGGAAGCTGATCACAGTGGTCATAATCATTAGCAGTCCGTGGTTAAAAAATTGAGTTTTTCTACCTTTTATTACAACATACATCTTGATTGCAAAAAAGCAGGATTTTGATGGATCTTTATCGTATGTACAGATGCCTATGAAAGAGATTAAAGAAAGAGAAGATTGCAGCGGGATAGTGCGGTGGCGCAGAGGACTGGTCGAAGTATAAGAACAGAGCGATATACGTTTAGATACCGAAACTTGACATTCTTCGACCCGGAAAATATTCTTAAACTTGCAATTGAATGCGGTTGAAATGGTCTTGCATCAAAACTTGGAGTCCTCAGCGCAGTAGCACGAAAATATGCACACTAAATCCCATGTATCCACAAAATTAATTATAACGAGTTGCTGACATACCCAATCACATTCGACCAAATCATGTTTTCAATGGTGAAAGAAGCGTTTAAGCTTGGACCAATCAAAGTTGGCGCAACGATTTATTACGACTCGGAAAACTCCAGTCGTTAGATTGTTAAGTTTGCAAACTGTTACATGGGTCGTGCAGGATTGATTAATTCGGACGGTGCATCTGGTAAAAATGAAATGGAGCTGTAAAAACCGCGATAATCAACAAACGCGCGGGTGGCATGGATCTGATTTCAGGACGAAAAGCGTTCCAGAAAATCGATGAACGAAGGAATCACCCTGCTCAACGCAATCCTGGATGTTTACCTCGACCAATCCATCACCATCGCATAGTTTTGTTCCTTGATGGTTGGTAATGCAGTTTTCTGCCACAGAGAATTTGGTAGAACAGGCATACTTGCATGTCATAAACAAATTTAATCTCCTGTCATTCTCGCGAAAGCGGGAATCCAATCTTATCGATGGGTCAGGCATCGATTTAGCGATAGTTAACTCTTTGCAGGTGTCAGTCAGAAAAATCCGCTATACAAATAACGTTAATTTGCTATGAAATCGATTAGGCATTAAAATATGGACAACTGCAATCATACAACTGCTTGTGCAGTGCTATTCCCCAGCTACACATCACCTTGGCTGTTAATGCTATCCCCACAGAGACACAGAGATTTACAAAAGTACGTATTTGTGGAAAAAACAAAGGAAGAAGCAAAATTATTGACACCAATCGCTTTCCATAAATCTTTCAATAGCTTCATTATCATCTTTTGATGCTTGGTCTTTCTCAACATGAAGCCACTGTAATTCCCGTATTGCTCTTTCAATATCTTCAGAATGTTTTAGACTGCATATCCTGTATATACATTTGATTCTATATATAACAATATCAGCAGTTACTAATATGGAAGAATTTCCACATTAGTCAATTAAACTATAGCAAGCCATTCAAATTTATATTGACCGATGGTTAGAAAGCTGTATAATTATATTAACCATCGGTCAGCATATTAACAAAGAGGTAGGACTTTTGCCATTACAACTATATGAAAGACAGAAAATCTTAGATGCTTGCTTCGCTGTATTTGTTCGTCAAGGATATACAAAAGCCTCGACAGCAATGTTAGCAGAAGCAGCAGGTATATCCAAGGCGCTCATATTCCATCATTTCAAAAGTAAGAAAATGCTGTATATCAGTGTTCTTGAACAGTGCTTTGAAAAAATGGCACTTGAAATACCAAATGAATCCCCTACTGAATATAGTAACTTCTTTGAAGCAAAAGAAAAAGTCGGACTTACTATAATTGACTACTTCAGAAAGAATCCTGACATGAATAAATTTATGTTTGAAGCCAATTTTTCAACACCCGATGACTTGAAAATGGAGATTAATAAGTTCAAAGCCTATATTAAAGAAAAGTATGGAGCGATGAATGCGACCAAGGATAAGCAGATGAAGCAGTTGTTTAATGAGATTCCTCTCAAGGATGGTGTTGACTCTAAGGAAGCTTATGAACTCATTCACATAGTATCAGAGTATTTCAGAATGAAGCTGGCAGCAGAATTAACAGAAGTAAAAAAATTGAATGATGATGTGTACTGGAAAGACTTTGTTAAAAAGAAAAATGCATTTTTTGATATGGTACGCTACGGAATTGAAAAGAATAAATAAGAGAATATTTCTATATATTCCTGCAATGAGGGGAAAATATGAGTTCATATATCCATAGTTTTAAAGAAAGTACGAAATTTGATATTTCGAGTGTTGGGGGGAAAGGTGCTAACCTTATTGAACTGTCTAAAATCAAAGGGATAAAAGTACCAGAAGGTTTTTGTGTCACTACAGAAGCATACAAAAAAGTATTCGAGAAAAATGTTAAACTAAACTCATTATTAGATCAACTCTCAAATCTAAAGAAAATTGAAAAGGATAAAATCAAGACAATCAGTTATCAAATTCAGGGAGTCATTGAGGATGCAATAATCCCTCAAGACATCAATGAAACAATTACAGCTGAACTTAGAATACATGGTGAGAATCATTCATACGCAGTGCGTTCTAGTGCTACAGCAGAAGACCTGCCAACAGCTTCCTTTGCAGGTCAGCACGATACGTACTTAAATATCATAGGAAAAGAATCAATTCAAAAACACATTAGCAAATGCTGGGCTTCATTATTTACTGAACGTGCTGTAACTTATAGAATACAAAATAACTTTGATCATAGAGAAGTATTTTTAGCTGTAGTCATCCAACGTATGGTTATTCCAAAATCATCAGGTATCATGTTCACAGCCGATCCTGTTACATCGAACCGGAAAGTTATATCTATAGATGCAAGCTATGGTCTTGGTGAAGCTTTGGTATCAGGGCTAGTGAATCCGGACATTTATAAGGTACGAGAAAGAGCAATAATAAATAAAAACATTGCCATTAAGAATATAGCTATATATGCACTGGAAGATGGAGGTACAGAAGAACGAAAAATTCAATCAGATCTTATAAATAAGCAGACTCTAGCAGATGAACAAATTCTAAGACTGGAACAAATGGGAAGACAAATTGAGACTTTTTTCTCTTACCCACAAGATATTGAATGGTGCCTTCTTGATGATGAATTCTATATCGTTCAAAGCCGTCCCATCACCACGTTATATCCTGTTCCAGAAATCAATGATAATCGTGTATTTTTATCATCAGGACATATGCAGATGATGACAGATCCGATCAAACCATTGGGTATGTACTTTTTCAAATCTGTTCTTGGAGGTCCTCCTTCACAAGAAATAGGCGGGAGATTGTATGTTGATATTACTCATGACTTAGCAACTCCACTCGGTAGATTAATAGCGAAGAGTATAATAAGTATGTTTGGAGATACTTTAATTACAAACTCTATCACCAAAATTATTAAAGATAAGAAACTAATAGGTTCACTGTCTAAAGGAAAAGATAAAGTTTTCAAGCTGGAAAATAATAGTGGAGTAGTATCTATAATGCTTAATGCCTATAAAATATTTAAGAAAAATGATCGTAATATTATAAAAAATCTAATAGCTAAAGAAGATAATTCCATAGAAAAAATGAAAAAGGAAATTGAAAAACTATCTGGCAATGAAGTCTTTGATTACATTTGTAAAGATCATGCTAATAGGAGACAGAAACTTGCTACGCCCCTTAGTGCAGGAGCTCTTACAGCTGTTTTATTATCAGAAAGATGGTTCAGCAAAAAAATTGAGAAATGGTTAGGAATAAAAAATGCTGCAGATACTTTTCTTATGTCAATACCAAATAGTCTCACCTTCGAAACTGGATTTGGTCTTTTAGACGTAGCAGATACTATAAGAGACTATCCTGAAATCGCTGATTATCTAAATAACCCAAATAATGAAACTTTTTTTGAGGATATAGCTAAATTTGATGGCGGAGAATCTGTTTGTAAATCGATTAAGAGTTATTTATCAAAATACGGAATGAGATGTTCAGGAGATATTGATATAACTGTCCCTCGGTGGAGTGAAAAGCCAACAGAAATAGTCCCAATCATTTTAAGCAATATCAAGAATTTTGGACCAAATGCATCAAAACTTATTTTTGATCAAGGAATAACTGAATCTAAAAGTAGAATAGAAGAACTTGCTGTTAAAGTCGAAAAGCTACCAGGAGGTAGGAAAAAGGCTAAGAAAGTAAGAAGAATTGCAAGCTTAATACGTAATTATATTGGCTATCGTGAATATCCAAAGTTCTCATACATGAAAAGATATTTCATTTATAAGCAAGCAATGCTGAAAGAAGCTGTAAAGCTTCTTGACAAAGGAGTTATAAAAGAAATTGAAGATGTTTACTACCTTTATTTCGATGAGTTTAAGGAAGTTTTTAGCACAGGTAAACTGGATTACAGGATTATAGAAAGAAGAAAAGAAGACTTTAAAACATTTGAGAAATTGACACCTCCACGGATCATGACTTCCGAAGGTGAAATTATTAGCAG
>JAIOTL010000112.1 GCA_021106775.1 Planctomycetota bacterium
CGAATAAATTCTGAGGTTAATTCGCCATAGGACCTTTTTCTTCTCGGCTTTTCATCTACTTGGATTCTCTGCTTCTTGATAGCAAGCTTTCGGTCAGATTCTGTTAAAAACACGCCAATTTCCTCCAAATACCTGAGTTGACGTTTTGTTGGATATATACGCATCTTTCCTCCTTTAAAATGAAAAAGGGAAACACCGTGCGAGTGCTTCCCTTCGTGAAGTGATAATTATGTTACTTTGTGTGACGAACCTTGCTCAAAGCTTCAGTTGCATTTATTCCTGATGCCATTGTTGCCGACATTGTTTCACCGACAGCAGCTAAGAATTGTCGTAACTCCTTGCCATTGTTGCATTTATAATAATGCTGCGACGTTGAAGCGAGTTTCTTCAGCAATTTTACGTCTGCATCGCTTCCATAAGCAACTGTTACAACGTCTGCCTGCAGTTTTATCTTATCTGCAACACCATAAGGCAGGTTTCCGACATTATGACATCCGTCCGTAAAGCAGATGACAACCGGTCGCAGGTATTGAATGCCTTCTTCTTGCGCTTTCTCAGCAATTTGTAACGTTCGCATCGCAGTTTCAAGACCAGTTGTTATGTTTGTGCCAAGATAAGGCTGAATCGTCTTTACACGACCATCTAAGCCTGTTGCTTTCTGTAATGGATGTGTAATGTCAGCCTGCTCCGAGAAATCTATCACAGAAACATAGAATCCGTCTTTGTTTTCAGGTCTTGCTAATTCTCGAACAAGTTCCAGCGAAGCTTCTGTCGCCTGTTTAGCCTTCTCACCTGTCATGCTACCGGATTTATCGCGAACAAGGACGACAATCTGTCGCACATTCTTGCATATCCAGTTCGGACGACGTATCCCAGGTTTTAGGATACTGCTCATATTTATCGGCTTGCGATTATTAAATTTAGTCATTTTACCTCCATGAAAAGATTGAAATTATTTAACGGGCACATTAATTCCTGACAGAATGTGTGCACCAATTCGCTTTGAAATTCTTGCAATTAACTCGGGGTCGGGATTTCTTGAGATTGGAAACATAAATCCACCTGCTGCATCGCACAAATGCTTCGATGTCGGTGTCAACTCGCATATCATGTAAAGGGTTATGCCGGATTCAGCGATTTCAGCACCGATTTCCTTTGCGGATGCACCTGATTTAGCAGGTTTTGTGTCCGATGTGAGAAAAACTATCATTGCAGACCTTGAATTTGCAGGATTAGTAACCCAGGGGACGATGCGAAGCAGGTTTTCAATGCCGTCAAGATGCGTTTCATGAGGATCACCGCCACCTTCGAAGCTTATCTGCTGGATGTCATCAAGTGTTTGTTGCGTTGTTCCGCCGTCGGTGTGTAGAATTATCTCTTCGTTGTTGTCCAGATCACCGTGAGATTGCATAAAACAGCGGATTTTGTCGTATTCAGGCTCGATTTCCTCGAAAACATGCTTACAAGCACTGTGAATCCCTCTTTGAAAAAGCTCCGACGACCCAGTTCTGTCAATACAAATCCCTAAATTCAAGGTTTTTGTGCTTGAATCGAGAGTTTCAGCGTTTTGTTGCGAAATTTCCGCGTTATCAAGTGATTCTGAGCTCTTTTCGGAGTGTTTCACAGCTTTGTTTACTCCGTCTGAAGCGACTACGCTCTCTTTTTCGCTGTCTTCCGTGTTATTCAAGGCAGTTTTGACTGGTTTTGTTGGGATTTTAGGAAATTGCCAGCCACATTTCGGGCAGGTTTCTTTTGTTTTCTGCACTTCCCCCATACAAGATGGGCATATTCTATGCATCTTCTCCTCCTTCCGTTGAAGCTATGATTTTAAGTGTGTTTGCGATTGCTATGACCGGAAAGGTCAGAAATATATACAATCCAGCAGCGGAATCTCCGCTACATCTTATTATAACAATATTCAATGCAGTTTATCCGCTGGGAAATGAGCTTCTCACAAAGTTATGCTTGTAACCTTCAGAACAATCGTTAAACATTGATTTCCTGAGAAGTTATTTTCTGGTTGATGTTGTTTTACGTTATCATTTTGGGTCTCTCCGTGTTTATTTCACACATTTTCATTCCATTGGACGAAAGCAATACTATGTTAGTATTTACCTGAGCGGATTAAAAAGTGTTGGGAGTTCAGTTCTGTGCATAATCTAAGCAATTATTCACAACTGCTTAGGATTCGCATTTTAGGTCCATTGACTATGTGCAGACCAAATGTTTGGAATGGGATTGTTAGTGACAAGTGCATCAGTGATAGGATATAGAAATTTTTCCACTGATACTGCAATATCCCGGAATGTTGTGGGAACGTGATCTTGATGAAGTCTTTTCTGGAATGCCATCCACAGAATCTGTTTATTATCGATGAAATCATCGTTGAAAGCTTCGATATCGATTGACAATATAGTTCCACGATGTTCGAAAGTAAGCTTGATAGCCTCAGCGAGTTTAGGTCCATCAAAGTCAAATTGGCGTGAAAGAAGCCATATATCATAGAAATCTTTCATGCGACTGTTCAACGAGCCAAGTTTGACCATAGCTTCGAATTTCTCGGCAATGGTACTTTCCCTGCTATAGCAGAGCAATTCGGGTGCAGGATAATCCAACATGGCTGGAAGACACAATTTAACAGGCTCTGGAAACACTGTGTCTCCGAAACCTATGTCTATCTGCATGCTGATTATCGTTTTACCCAAAAACCCTCGAAATCGGATTCTAAAACCTTCATAATCTGCATCCTTGGTAATTTGCTCGGTCTGGATTGATTCGGGAACAAAGATAAGCCCATCTGCTTCAACATCTACTGCCAGAATCTCCCGGATCTGTGAGACAATGCTTCCCTCTTCATTGCTAGTTATTCCCAGTAAATCGATGTCCATGGTTGGGCGAAATTCTGGAGAACGCCAGGCTCTGAGCATTAAAGCACCCTTGAGAATAAATTTATCTGCATGAGCGGATTTGGAAAGACGATACAAAAACCGTTCCATAGCATAATACTGAAGCAACTCATTGAATGACCGTTTGTCACTTTTTGCACGGTTGAGAAGTCGCTGCCGAACTGATGCTGGTAAATTTCCGAAGGATTTCATAGATTAGCCTCCAGATAAGGTCGCATCACATTTTCAACTCGACAAATTTTTGCGAATTTAAGTAGCAGACGAAGATCGAATTTCTTGCGTGTCTTGTAGAGTTTCAATGCTTCGAGTACCACGTCCATGCCAATTTTGTTACGGAATTTGAAGCAGTCTGCGAGTGTTTTCTCTGGCGTATAAATCTTGACAGGTACATCGTCGATAAAATGTACTTCGAATCCAGCTTTGTACGAAGCATCGGAAAATCTGTATGCTTGGATAGGCGGGTAGTCAAGTCTGGGTGATTCCGCACCCTTGGGTATTGCGATGGCAACAACATGGGGTATCTGAGTTGTTATTTCATGAAAAGCAAGTGAGGAAATCAGGCAAATAACAGCTTTATGAATTCTTGTTGTTACGATGACCAGATCTGGA
>JAIOTL010000289.1 GCA_021106775.1 Planctomycetota bacterium
ATTCCTTCGTTGCTTTTCGCGCTTTGTTTGCCAGATGCCGCATATTTTGCGAACGCACCAATCATGATGCCAATGCCGATAACCGAGGGCAGATAAATTCCAACTGCGAATGCAAGCGATGACAGAATCAAACCTTTTGTTTTTCCGATAAGTTCCGTTACAACAGCAGCGAAACCGAATCCGATACCGATTAAAACAGGTGTCCACGGAATATTCTCGGAAATAAACAATGCTGAGAGTATGCCGGAATAAAAACTTGCCTGCGGACACGCCAGTTCGGTTGGTCCACTCCCGAACCCATAAGAATTATACGCCACGTACAAAACAAGCGGGACGACAATTGCACCTGCGAGTAATCCGACAAGTTGAGGGATAAATCCGATTCGTGCAGGATATCCGTTTAATTGTAGAGTTTTGTAGTCTTGTGAGCTGTCGTTGGCAGCGGCGACAGCGACGCAAATCGCGATAATCATTGGCATGAGATAAATTGCGTCTGCTGCTCCACCGAGTCCAGCAAGAAGCGCGAACACAGATATTATAAGAAGTGCAATGAAAACCGTACCGCTGACGGGTGATGCTGATGAGCCGACTTGCAGCGAAAGTAACGCTCCGAGATTACTCATCAAGTACGCAACAACCACAGAAACTATGAGAATCACGATAAACGGCACGAAACCGGGGAAATCGGACATCATCAACCCGATGAGTAAACCGATACCTAAAATTATTGACGCAATAATCAACATTAAACTGCGTTTATCAATTTCGAGTAATTTCTCATTAACTCCCTTGGTTTTGCGATTGACTGTATATTTTTTCCGGTCCATAACAAAATATGAGAACAAGCTGAAAACAACCGCAACTGTCATTGCACCAGCGCCGACCCATCTTGTGAATCGTTCGACAACATCAGCATCAGTTTGAAAAACTACGACATCAATCGAGTAATTTAGAAAACTTCCAATGAAAATCATGATTGCTGTCGAAAGCGTCAACAAACCGCCGATGCCAATGAAAAGCGCACTTGCGGGAATCATCAAACCTTCTTTTGTACCCAGCCCTTTCAGTTGAACACCTACATCTTCCTTAATTAACGTAAGCTTTTCCATAAGATGAGTTACAGCACCAAACATCAGACCTGCAACGAGGGAATACTTGAGTCTTGGCTTGAAAAATTTTCCAGAAACAGGTTTTTTACCATCCGCATTTGCCGACAGTGTTTCATCAAGTTTGATTTCCTTTGCTGCGGTTTTAATCATTCTGTCGCAGGCAACCGCTTCAGGTGCCGGAAGTTTCGGGTCTCGAAGGAATTTCTTTGTTGCAAGACCCACAAAACCGAAACCCAGAAAAGTACCAGACAAACTTGCGATAATGAGCATGAAAACGTCAACACCGGGAACTTCCAGATTGTTGCTCATTGCCATAAGCTGAATTGCCGGTGCAGTAAAAACTATACCTGCTGTTACCGCTGCTCCCGCGGAACCAGTTACCTGAGAAATGGCAAGGAATTTCTTGGTTTTACCCTTGAGAAGATTTGAGAAAACCACCCAGCCAACGAGAATGACAAGTGGGCTGACTCCGGGTGTGATACCTGCTTTTGCAGCAGCGATAACAAGCGTGCCGGAAATAAACGCAGATATAAAAAAGCCGAACAAAACACCGAGAAAAGTCTCATTTTTCAACAACTTCATAGTAACTCCTTCATCGATTTTCTATTTCATTATATTCAAAATATTCAAAATTTATACGGAAAATCTGATTGTCAAAATGTCGCCGTCCTTCACGATGTAATCCTTGCCCTCAAGCCGCAACTTGCCGTTTGCCTTGATTTCCTTTTCACTTTTATATTTTTCGATGTCATCGTATGTAAAAACTTCTGCGCGAATGAAGCCTCGTGCAAGATCTGAATGGATGCAGCCTGCAGCCTCGACGGCATTCGAGCCTGTTTTAAGCTCCCAAGCACGGCATTCATCAGAACCGTACGTGTAAAATCGAATCGTATTCAGGATTTCGAATGCTTTTTCGATTATAATATTTCTTGATAACTCGGTGATATTAAATTCTGCTAAAAACTCCTTCTGTTCGTCAGGGTTTAAATCCACGATTTCCTTCTCAACCTCAGCATTGATAACGATTGCATCCTTGATTTTAGTATCTGAAATTCTGCTGGCATCATCGGAATTAAGCACAATTATTCTTGGTTTCTGAGACAAAAACTTGAATCCGCGTATTGATTTATCATCTTCTTTGCTCATCTCGAAGCCTTTCCAATTCTCGTTTTCCTCAAGATGTTTTTGCAGCCGTTCGAGAAATTCAAGCTCTTTCCGCTCTTCTTTGTGTGTTTTTGTTGGTTTTATCAGACTTGCCTGCAATTTTGAAACGCGTTTTTCAATCATTTCGAGGTCGCTGAATAGAAACTCGGAAAGCAGATTCTCGTAATCTTTTACATAATTGTTGTCGTCAAAAGCCTTCAGCACGATAACGAGGGCATCTGAGAGCGTGCGCACTTCACCGAGTAGCGTTTTCAGTGTTTCAGTGCGTGAGCCAAGCCCGATGCCAACAAAATCGAGGAATTCGGTTATCGCAGGTACTCTTTTTTTTGGCATATAAAGCTCAGTCAAGAAATCAAGCCGAGTGTCCGGAACCTTGACAATCCCTGGCTGAGGTTTTACGCCATGATATTTTGACGGGTCTGGTACAAGTCCAGTCAATGCCTGAAACATGGTGCTTTTCCCGCAAAGTGGTGTACCAACAATACCGATTTTCATTCTAACCTCTATTTATTATTGATGATTTTATATATCTTCTGCTGAAAATCACTTTATTTAGTCTGTGTTTGAAAAATATCTTTTAGTGTCATTCCCAACTTGATTGGGAATCCAGAATCAGCGATATTTAGTGTATTATCCGGATTCCTGCTTGCGCAGGAATGACAATTTATGATTTTTCAAACATAGCCTAGTCCAACAAAAAAAGGGGAAATCCCATTTCAGGAATTTGCCCCTTTTGAATTGCTGTGCTATTTGTTACTTTTTCTTGCCTTTACCTTTGCTTTTGCCTTTTCCCTTACCTTTACCCTTTGCACCTCCTTTTTTGCCCTTTGCGCCGCCTTTCTTTGCACCGGTTTTCTTTTGTCCGCCTTGTTTCTGAGGTTGTTTCTTAGGCTGAGCTTTTTTCTCCGGTTTCTCAGGTTCATCGGTTTTTTCAGGTTTTTCCTCTATCTTCACATCAGCTTTTTCCTCAGATTTTTCCTCTTTAACTTCAGGCTTAACCGATTTTTCCGCAGTCTCTTCAGCTAGATTTTCATCCTCAACCGGTTTTACGGTTTCTTTATCAGCATTTTCATCCGTTTCTTTGGCTATGTAAGGCTCATCTTCTTTTTTCACAAATGAATCTGTTTTTTTCTCAGGCTTTTTCTTTCCTGTTTTGTCGGTCTTATGAGGAGAAACACTGGTTTTCACGAAATCATACCAGCTATATCCCCAAATCGCTAAGCCAATAAATACAACTGAATAAAGTACCATTGACAGGAACGGTGCTTCACCAATATGTGGAAGTATGTTCATTGCTGGCACCCAAAAAACCACACCACCGAGGATAAAACCTGCGATACTTGCAGTTAGAATTAAACTCTTTGCTTTTTCCCATCTCGCAGTGAGAATCGGCGTAGCAATGAAAATCGATGAATAAGTACCAACGAGAACACCGATAAATAGTGTAAACGCAAAGCCTTCAAGCACTTGAGTACCGAGAAGCAAAAGCACGAACACCACCACAAACGTGGTGAAAGACGTAAGAATCGTTCGGCTAAGAGTTTGGTTAACCGCAGTGTTTAGATGCGGTTTAATATCGATGTTCTTTTTCGTACCCACAAGGTTTTCTCTGACGCGGTCAAACACAACGATAGTATCATTCAATGAATAACCGATAATAGTCAGTAGTGCCGCTATAACCGTGAGGTCAATCTTGACGTTAACGATATCCAGCGCGTCGAACACAGCAATTGCACCCAGCGCGAACATAACATCGTGTGCCAGTGCCATAGTTGCTCCGAGACCATATTTGAAATTGCGGAAACGTACCCAAATGTAGATAATAATGACGAGAAGCGAAATAATAATCGCCCAGGTTGCCTGTTCCTGCATATCCGAAGCGATTGTCTGCCCAATGACTTCCTGTCTTAAAAACGGCGACGGAACACTTCTTGGTGTGTAACCTTCACCTCGATCGCTTGCATTCTTCGGATTAAGGAATAAATGAACCTCTTTTTCTATACTTATCACCATGTTTTCCGGGTTAGTCATAATGCTTACGTCGTCATCGGTCATGTCAGCAAACATCGTATCATCGCCGACCTCAATGACGAATCCCACGAGTTTGTTTTCATAATTCAGACGTAATTCTTCGTTGGTCAATGTTCCGTAAGCTGTATTGAGCTGAGCAAGTTTATCAGGATTCGTACTGAATTCCTTCTTCTTCAACTTAAAAGCTTTCTCTATTTCTTCCGCATTGGTAGCTCTTTTGACACCGAGAATATCGAAATATTTATTATCCATGAGCAAGCCGGACTCGCGTTCAGCTTTGGTTACTTCCTTCGCATCGATATTGACATGGTTGAAACCTTGCAGGTCTTCGAAAGCTTTCTTCAGTACCGAAACAAGGTTGTCCAGATGTTCATCGCGAAATTCATCTTTTCCGAATGCAGGCTCAACATTGAAAGATACAAGCAGTTTCCCCTTATGCGGGAACGATTTTACATCGATTATTCTATCTGACAGTTTATTCTGTATATCTTTATCGTTTTCGCTGACAAATTCCTTGATGACACGCCTAAATTCGTCGGCTACGATTGTTCCCGACTTCTCTCCTTCAGCATTCGTAATAATCTTGTCGAATGTGCCGAACCTGACCGGCATATCCATCAGGTAAACTAACAGCTCATTATCAACATTTCTGAACTCAAATCTCGGAATCGGAAGTTTTTCCTGGGTTTCATCTGTTATTGCATCGTTGGCAGCGAAGTTTTCTTCGATAACTTCATAAATGTATTTATCATCAGATATTTTCACTTCATCTTCTAAGTATATTGGTAATTCTGTCTTGATGAATTCCATTTCAGCACCGGTTAGTTGGTTGCTAAACGGAACCGTTATCTTGAACTGAACCGTATCCGATTTCCCAACGTATGCGTCAATTGCGGGTTGAACAAGCCGTGGCAGCGTATCACCATTGAATACGCGGTCAATGTCATTTTTCTTATTGCGTTTATCAACCTCGCGCCTAAGTTCAAGGTCTGTTGATTCATCCGCTTTCTTCGATGGAAACGTAATAACGAATTGCGACGTATGTGAACCGCTTGAAATGACACCTTCGGGATAAGCAGCAATAATGCGGATATCAGGATATTTCGGTGCGTCCTGTTCGTCTTTCAGTTCTGCAAAACCTTTCCTGACATCGTCAACATCTGCTGATTCCTCCGTTACAACATGGAATTCCATACCACCGAGGAAATCGATACCAAGATTTTCCGTGCCGCGAACACTGAAAATAACTAATCCGATGATGATGAGAATTGTTGAAAGAGAGAACATCGGTGCTCGTAATTTTAGGAAATTGAATTTTGGTGAACCGATCATCTGCAGCATCGAGAATTTTTTTATCGCTTTTACACTTACAAGGAAACCGATTAGGAACCTTGTTACTAAAAGTGATGTGAACAGTGATGCTGAAATACCAATGATGAGAGTTATTGCAAAGCCCTGAATCTCCGCAGTTCCGACGAGTGCAAGGATGAACGCAGTAAGAATCGTTGTGATCTGAGCATCCAAAATTGTAACAATTGCTCTGTCAAAACCACGCTGTATTGCATCTTTCAAATTACCGGTCTTGCGTTTCTCCTCTCGAATACGTTCAAAAATTAAAATATTCGCGTCAATTGACATACCAATGGTCAGGATGATACCTGCAATACCGGGTAGTGTCATTGTCGCCTGAAACAGAACCATAATTCCTAGAAGCAGGAAAAGGTTTGAAATAACGGCGAAATTTGCGATTAGACCGGCACCGAGATAATAGAACATGATGAATATGAGTACTACGGCACCACCGATAATTATTGCAATGACACCCTGTCGAATCGAGTTCTGACCAAGTTCCGCGCCTGTTGTGCTGTCACCTTCTTCGACTAGGGTAACAGGCAGAGAGCCGGCACTCAAGAGGTTAATCATTGAGTTTTGTTCGATAGCATCCTGAAATCCTGACATAACGCCGCGTCCGGGAATACGTCCGTCAATTGTCCCTGCCCAGAACACTTTTTCGTTAAAAATAACGCATAATCTCGGAGCATCGCTTTCAGGCGAATAGTTTTGTTTCTTATATTGTTCGGTAAATGTACCAAATTTGTTTTTATCTTTTTCCTTGAATTCAAATGCAACTTGTTTGCCCATATCGGAGCCTGTAGCTGCTTTAATTGATGCAAGATGGTCACCGCTTAAAAAATCAACATGGACTTTCGAATCGCTTGGTTTCCATGCTATCAACACATATTTTTGAGTATAAACGGTGTCCCATTCTTCTTGAACCTTGTAGCTGTCACCAGCACTTGAGCCATCTTTCTGAATAGGATACCAGCGATATTCGCCGGCTTTGCTGTCAACAGGGAAATCTGGATATGTAACTTTACCTTTGTATTTGTTTGGAGCTTCCATGCGCCAGAAAAGCTGACCCGATGATTTGATGATTTTTTTAATATTTTCTTCGTTGCGGATTGCTTCGGGCAGAATTATCTGGACTCTATCCTCTCCGTATGGTCTGACAACAATACCACCGAGTTTGCTGGCATCGAGACGATTGCGAAGTACATCGCAGACTTTATTGACGGATTCTTTTTTATCTTTTTCGAAGTCATTTAGAATGCGTTTCAAATCCTGTTTTAACCGACTTAAATCTTTCACACTTTCAACGGCTCTTTCAAAGCTATCTATTAATTCCTTGTCTGTGCTGGATTCGAGTTCGTTAGCCTGCATATTTAAGTAGTTTTCTAAATCATCAAGTTGACCATGATCAAGTCTATTGATAACTCTTTCGATATTTTGTGCATTTGCACCAATTTCCTCGTAAACTTCTGGGTAATCCTCACTTAAAACTTCTAAACTGTTTTGAAGTGAATTCTTATAGCCCTGGATTTCCGAGTTTTTCTGCTCTACTTCAACATTTTGAAGCGTATAAACGAGCCTGCTTCCACCCCGCAAATCAGTACCAAAACGTAAGTTTAATCCGAGAAAACCTTTGTTTCCTGGGAAACCAAGAAATGAAATAACAACAGCGACTGCAATAATCAGAATTACAGTGAGTAATTTCCATTGAACGTTCTGAAACATTTTTTCTCCTTAAATTTATGTATCAAATGAAATTGAATATTGTAAGAATTCAGCCGGGTTGAAAATACCGACTAAATCACATAAGTATTGAGTTTTATGGGTTTAAAGCGATAGGTCTTCCGAAGGACAAGTCTTGCGAAATCTTGATTGAAAGGTTGAAATAAAACCAGATGCATGTAAATCTCGGATGAAATTCTGTTGAGAAATTTTGAAATTACGAACAAATCCTCTTCCGCTGTCCGCTTTTCTGTTTTTGCTCGATGAATCACTTAATTGATACTGTAGAGTTGAAATAAAATATAAGACATTATTTCCATTATCACCGAGACGCGATTCATCCTGAGAATGCTGAAAACTGACATTGCATTTCGCAAAATCGAGCTCGATAATCTTTGTGTTTACGTCATTTATGCAATACGCAACGAGAAAAAGTGCAAACAAGAACGTTAGCACAGGCAAGCCTCTTTTTACCCAAAACATCGTCAGCAGGTCAAATAATTTTTGCATCCTAATGATTATGCTGTGAGAAAGGCGGAAAGTCTGTTCTATTCTACGATTCAACTTCTTCTTCCTTTGTCTCAGCTCTGTCAATTATATGAACAATCGCACCCTTAACAACAGTAACTCGTGTGTTATTACCTTCATCGATTTTAAGCACGACTTCGTTGTCCTTTATTTTCGTTACAAAACCGATTAGTCCGCCTGTAGTCATAACCTTATCATTTTTAGAAAGCTCTCTGCGCATTGACTCAAGCGCTTTTTGTTTCTTCGACTGAGGACGAATCATAAAGAAATACATCACGACAAAAAGCATACCAATCATCAGAACCATCGAAAGCAATCCGCCTGAAGCGTCCTGTGCTGGTGCATCCTGAGCAAAAATAAGTGCATTAATAATATTTTGATACATTTTTAGTTTACTTTCCTGTAAGACTAGAATTGGTATATTGTTTTATTGTAAATATTAAGTTTACTTTCCTGAAAAATAAAGCATCTCGATGCCTCAATCTTTGGATTTTGTTGTTCATGTGTTTGTGAAAACGGAAAATTATAAGAACAATAAGAATTTTTGCAAGCGTTAATATATTTTGTGAACTTTTTACAATCTGGGCAGTATATATGCTTGTAAGTTTTTTTTATATAGAACAGGTAAACCTGCTTTTAAATTTCAGTATTGACAATAGGACATCAGATTTACAGCCCTATTGACAATGTTGTAAGCTTAAACCAGCAAGGCTGGAATTGAGTACAATGAACAACGAAGAATTATTGGCACAGTGCAGAGTTGACACTTTCAGGGCAAGCGGTCCGGGAGGTCAGCATGTCAACAAAACCGAGAGTGCAGTACGTCTAACGCATCTGCCCACCGGGATTGTTGTCCAGTGTCAGGAGGAACGGAGTCAGCATCAGAACAAATCACGATGTCTTGAACGCCTGCGCGAAAGATTGCGCATGCTCAACAAAAAACCAAAAAAACGAATCCCAACCAAGATTTCGAACTCAAAGAAGGATGAACTTAAAAAGGACAAAATCCAACATTCCCAAAAAAAACAAGCACGAAAGAAACCTGATTTACCTGATGAATAACTGCGAAATTAGATTGATTTGAAACTAATCATTAATCCCCAAGCTCAAGAATGCTAAGGTGCCTGCCTTCAAAATTCTTTACTTCAATCTTAATCTTCTGCTCAAGCTTCAATTTCTTGATAAACTTCAGATGTGCTTCAACAGGATGCCATTTGCCTTTGTCATTCTTTGCCCAGCCTGTGAAAATTATGACCTTTTTACCAATAACCGATGCAGTATTCTTTGCTTTGCTGTCTTTCCATACCGTGGGAACACCCGTAGCCTTTAGCACAAAACCATTGTCCAATTTTTTCACAACAAAACCTTCGAGAACTCCTGAAAAGCCTATCATTCCTTCAGGAATCTCATATTCTTTCTTCCAATCCTTCTCGGGCTTTTCTTCTTTCTTATCTTCCTTTTTCTCCGCGAGTGCACGTTGTTCTTTGTTTAGCTCAAGAATATGCAACCGCTCACCTTCGATATTCTTAACCTCGATACTGATTTTATTCCCGATTTTCAGCATTTCAACAAATCTTGCATGTAGAGGAATCGGTCGCCATTTACTTTTTTCATATTCTTCCCAGCCCACGTTAATTAGAACCTTTTTGCCAATAACAGTCTCAGGTTTTTTCGCTTTGTTGCCTTCCCAGAGTTTTTCAACCTTTTCAACCAACAGTATGAATCCGTTTTTCTGCTTTCCAACAACCTTACCTTTAAGCCTTCCTGAAAAACCATGCATCCCATCAGGTATCACAGGTTTCATTTCTTTAGGTTCATCTTTTTTCTTTGTACCTTTTTTAACGAATTCTCTTTGATCACCGGTCAATTCAAGGAAGAAAATCTTGTTTCCGTCATATCTCACATCAATTTCAAATTTAGCACCCATTTCAAGTTTTCTGATGTATGCTACCAGCATTTCATCGAGTACAAATGTGCCCTTTTTAGTTTTAACCTTCCTGAAATAAACTCTGATTTGCTTTCCTACAGATTCCGCATAATCGTCGCATTTATTATGTTTCCACGTTTTTAAAACCTCTTTCACTTCAAAAAGGAAACCGTTGTCGAGCTTTTTAATTAATTTCCCATAAAGCATACCCGCGAAACCTTTTAGGCATTTTGGGGCATTTCCTTCATCCGCTTTCTCTTTGTCACCAGTGAAAGCGGGAATAGAAAATAATGAAACAATCACAATGATAGCCAGAAATCTACGCATTTTATCCTCCAATTCTTAAAAGAAACTTAATTTAGTATAACTAATCCCATCATTAAATAAGAATTACTACGAATTTTCAAAAGGGTGAATATCGTCGGTAAAATCGGGCAGGTAAAAGTTGTGAGATGGAAGACCTTGCAGCCAGCCGTTTTCGAAGCCTAATTCATCCACCAAATCTAGCACTTTCTGATACTCCGAGCGTGAAACACCTCGATTTATCTCCTTAAAACTTGATGCTTTGTTGCAAGGATGATACTGCGACATGAGGCTGAGGAAAACGTTTGGTGAAACCTTTTCAGCAAGCCAGCACAAATTATCGAAACTGCCTGAAATATTGTTAGGCAGAACAAGATGCCTTACAATCAGCCCACGTACTCCGGTATTCAAATCATCGGTTTCAAGAGTGCCAACCTGTCTGTACATCTCAGAAATCACCTCGCGCGAGACTTCAACGTACTTAGGCGCGTTCGAATATTTTTCAGCATGAGCATTGTTCGCATACTTCAAATCAGGCATGTAAATATCAACGATGCCGTCCAGAAGCCCGATGACTTCGATGCTGTCATATCCGTTTGTGTTGTACACAATAGGCAGTTTCAGCCCCTTTCGTGCTGCGATATAAATTGCTTCAATAATTTGCGGAACATAATGGGTCGGTGATACGAGATTTATGTTATGGGCATTGAGATTGTTCTGCAGACGAAGCATCTCATCAGCAAGTTGGGCTGGTGTCAGTCTCTTACTAATCGCCTCATCACCCTGACTTATCTGATAATTCTGACAGAAAACACATTTCAAATTGCAATGGCAGAAAAAAATCGTTCCCGAACCTCTGTACCCGGATATCGGCGGTTCCTCTCCATTGTGCAAACAAACAGACGAAACATCCATCAAATCACCTGCCTTGCAAATCCCAATTTCTCCTGAAAATCTGTCAATCTTACATTTATGGGGACATAGGCTGCATTTCTTTAGCATATCATTGAGCTTTGAGACACGTTTCTTAAATTCGTGGGATTCAAGCAGATTCAGGTATGCAGGATATTTCATTTAAACATATTGTTAAAATAAGATAGTATTTTTTAGGGCTTCTTTGTTTTACTTAGTGTTTCTTAGTGTGTCTTGGTGGTGAAATATTAAGAAGTTACAATAATTATTATTAGAATTGACTTTTTCGCTCAATTCCTTCGGAATATCGCGGCACCTCGAATTATTTTACAATAATTCTTGGTGTCTACAGATTTTCTGTTGCTTCTTCCAGATTACTGTAAATCGCAAAAAATATCGCCATGCCTTTTCGCTTCAAGTCTGTTGTCAATTCTTCATTTAATCCAAATATTGCAATTTTATTATCCGCATTCTGCCAATCTTTAATAAATATTAGTAGTGACGCTATCGAAGCATCATCCCAATTCTCAAGCTTACTTAAATCAACTATTAGCTTCTTTATCGAAGGTGCAGTAACTAGCGATTCCAGTGTATCATCAAATTTTTCTACATCCTTAAGCTGAATTGCTCCCGAAATCTTAAGAATCGGGCATTCAATATTGCTTGTATCGATTGTTAATTCCATGTTATCTCCGTTTTAGAAGCTTTTCTCAATTGTTTACAAAACTTTTATAGCAATCAGGGTAATATCATCATCCGCAAGACTTCCCCTCCTGAATTCCTCAATTTCTTTCATTATTTCGCGATTGACCTCATCCGCCTCTTTTGCACTGTTTTTAATGATACAATTGCGCAATCGCTCAAATCCGTATTCTTCGCCTTCAGCATCCATGGTTTCAGTAATTCCATCAGTATAATAAACAAGCATGTCACCGGAATACAGTTGAAGAGTTTCCTCTTTCAGGCTGTTGTCGAACATTGTACCAGCAACCATGCCAACAACCATGCCTTGAGGTTCGATAACGTTAAAAGGTTCCTCGCGTTCGGGATTATATAGCAGGAGAGGATTATGACCTGCGCGAGCCATGACAAGTTCGAAGGTTTCAATATCAAGAATCGAATAAAAAATTGAAACAAATGTTTTACTCGTGAGATCTGGCACAAGGTCTTCATTGGCGTTAATTAACATTTCATTCGGTGAAGTCGTCTGTTTTGCGTAAATTCTCAATGTTTTCATGGTCATTGTTACATCACCGAAAACTTCCGCCCCATGCCCCGAAACATCAGCCTGCACAATACCGAGTTTTTGTTCATTATTTTTAATGCGAATAAAATCGTAAAAATCACCACCGACAACGTTACAAGGTTGATAAATTACTGAAATATCAATGCCATCGATATCAGGAGGTTCAGGTAAAATCCGCATCTGCTTCTCGCGCAGTTCTTCAAGCATCCGTTTATGCTCATCCTGACCACGGTTAAAGTCTTTATCGCTCATAATCGATGTAAGCTGAGAATTAACATGCGAAATGAGCTGACTCTGTGCTTTTTGTTCCGGTGTCATCTCAGAATATTTCAGTGCTGAAACGTCTGTTGACTGTTTTTTCAGACTTATCGGGTCAAGAGATACTTCCTGTGTATGAATATCGCTCTGTTTGTTTGGTATGTTCGTCATTTGTTCATTATCAGGTGAGATTATAGGCAAAGCCTCGCTTGAATCTGACAATTGTTCGGAAAATGATGTTGGAGCTGCGACATTTACTGGAATTGCAGTTTCAGCTTTTTTCTGGTGACTATCCAAGAGCTTTACATAATCTTGTTCAGACTCAAGTGGTGTGGTTTTAAGCTTATTTCTGAACACATGACAAACATGAAGCAGATGTCTGGTAATTGCCTTCGAGTTTAGATTCAAAACGACTTCATTATCTGCTTTAGGTTTGATATTGCCCACACTCATACCGCAAAACGGGCATTCCCAAGTATTATGAGGTGTAAACTGATGCCATGAGTTTTCATTTAGAAATTTATCTTTAATTAGTTCTGAGATTGATGCAAGAGTTTGTGTTTTCGGCACTTTGCGAGTGAGTTCACTGATAGGGAGGATTTTACTTTTGCCGTTATTATATGATGGGTTGTTTTGCAGGAATTTGAAAATTACAGACCATATTTTTTCCGATGGCTTGAAATTCTCCGGTAATTCAATAACTGTTTCTTGTCCGTTATAAGGATTAATCCATCTTCCGCTTGATGACCTGATTCTGAAAGATGGATGTATCATATAACTAATTTTTGTCTTCAAATATGAAAGTGATTTCGGCTTTTTGCCGTGCTTGAGATATTCCGGCTGAGAAATGATGAAGTTATAAATCTCAATAATTTTCGTTTGTGTAAGAGGTTCATCGTCTCGAAGACTGATATTGCTGAATTTGGCTGAATAAGGGCAAAACCAAATACCGTTTTTGTCCTTTATCTGAAATTCGGGACTTTGTCTGAGGTTTGCCTTCAATTCCTGAAGAAATGCTTTTTTTCTAAGGTCAGCAATTGAAATGTATTCACCAGTAAATTCATTCCAGTTATCACTTTCGAAAACCAGGTGTTTATAGACCAAGTCAATGGTATCTTCATTGTTTTTGCTGATTGTTGCCATGACATTGCCATCATACGGACTGAGCAATTTCTTCCCGTGAACGGATATCTTCCAGTGATCATCGCTTTCTAGTAACTCCGCGATTCGCTGCTTAATCTTGCTTTCTTTTGACATCGATGACCCTCGTAACGGACTTTCTGCTCCTATTGCCAATATCATGATTAAAAGCAGGTTTACCAGTGGCAATCCATATTATTATCGGCAATAATATCGACTTACACAGGTAAAATATCTTTATAAAACCGTGTAATTTACACGAAATTTGCATGATTGGATGTAATTATACAATTTCAAATTTGATGAGCAAGTTATTCAAAATATTAAATCAAAATCAAAGCTATGGTCGTTTTTGTACTTTGAAATAAACTTGCTTCAATTCGAGTTATTCCTGATTATATCAGATATTCCAACTGTTAAGTAGTGAATAATTTGTTAATTTCGCGAGCTTGTTCGATTTTGGATATATTGTCAAAAGATTTGTAAATTCCACCATATTTAACGAATGAAATTTTGTCTTTTCCAGTTTCACCAAGGTTCGCAGGACTATTTAAGACAATTACATCGCAGTTTTTTTCCAAAAGCTTGTTCTGAGCGTTTTCAAGTGGATTATCAGCTTCGAGGGCAAACCCAATAATAAACTGTTTATCCTTCAATGCGCCCATTTCCTTGAGAATATCAGGGGTTCGGACTAACTCAATGATTCTTGAATCGTCATTCTTTTTAATTTTGCCCTTAATTCGGTATTTCGGTCGATAATCCGCAACAGCAGCTGTCGCTATGAAAACATCAACATTTGCAAACTCAGCATTGACCGCATGATACATATCTTCTGCACTGATGACGTTAATAATCCTGAGATTGTTGCATTCCCGAGGTTTGAGATGCGTTGGACCAAGCACCAGAATCACTTCATGCATTTTATCAGCAAGCATTTCCGCCAGATATATGCCCAGTTGTCCACTTGCAAGATTGCTGATAAATCGCACTTCGTCGATCATTTCTCGCGTTGGACCAGCGGTTATAAGAGTTTTCATAACATTATCATTAACAAACAAGTTTTATTTCCGAAACAACCTAGTACAGCGTAACATAAGTTTTAAGTATTGGTAGGACAGGCTTCCTATCCTGTCATGATGATGCTGAAGGAGTCAGGCAAAATGCCTGACCTACCGTTCATTAATTTAACTTCTGTTACAGTGCACTAATTAAAAAGCCTTGAAATATCGTTATATAAGACAAGGATTATCAATAAACCTATGATGATAAGACCGAGTGCATTGAAATAACCCATCATTCGGTCGCTGAGTTTTTTGCCACGAATCTTTTCAACGAAGATGAACATCAAAGCACCGCCGTCAAACACAGGGATAGGCAGGATATTGAGTATCGCAAGATTAATGGACAACAACGCCATGAAGTAGATTAATTTTCCCAGACCGAGCTTTGCAACCTTATACGATGCCTGTGCAATAAGGATTGGGCCACCGATGTTCTTTGAGCTTATTCGTGCAGAAATCACAGATTTTATGGTCATTACGACCATTTTCGCAAACACCCATGTTTTCTGCATACCCATCACAATTGCTTCGCCAAACGGGTATTTTATGTCGATGTATCCTTGCATCGGCGAGAATCCAATGAGGTTTTTGTAGACATAGATATCCGGCGTGAATGCAGATGTGCTGAATGTTATCGTAACTTCCTTCATTTTGCCATCATCACCTGCAATTATTCTCAAAACCTTGATTTCAACAGGGTCACACAGAGGAATTTCCGAAGTTTTATCGTTATTTTTCCATGATTTGAGCGCGATTGTGTTGATATCAGTGATATTTTTATCGTTACTATCACCTGTTGGATTCCAGCTTGTTACCTTAGTTTTCTTGACTTCGATGATTTTGTCACCTGCAAGAATTCGATGATTTATCTTTTTTCGTTCATCAACCGTAATATCTCCAATTGAAGACAGGATTTTGAATTTCGCACCCGGATCTACACCTTTCACAGTTAAATCAGTGTTGATTTTGTCTGTATCGTCCAAATCAGGAAGAAATTCAAATTGTGCGCATCCGGTTGTTGTATCAGCGGAAGGCACGACAAACAAAGTTTCCACATTCTGCTTATTAGCGTCATCAGCATTTCGCAAAACTTTAATGAGGGATTTTTCACCGGGAACAAGCTTGCGGATTTCCCTGCGTAACATTTCAAACGATGTCGCTGCAATCCCGTTTACTTCGATTATTGTATCACCAGCAAGAATTGGTGCTGATGCTCCTTCAACCCATTCACCTTCTTTCAGAATTGCAATCTTGGCTTCATCAGCAGGTCCACCTTTTTTGACAGATTTAATAGGCACATTCGGGTACATGTCAATCCCGAAACTGACACCTGTATGACGATTAAACAACGTTATTCCCTGCAAATCAAAGATTTTGCCATTGCGATTAATTTTTAGCGTAACTTTATCACCTGTTACACGATTCAAAATCTCTCGTAAACTTGCATAACTTCTGATTCTCGGATTAGACAAATTTTCCTGCTCATTTGGCTTAATCTCAGTGATTTCCTGCACGGGATCGCCTACATAGTCTACGCTGTGAATTGCCATATCTTTTACACCGATTATCACGTCACCTTCGCGCAACTCACCAGGTTTATCTTCATGACCTTTGATTTTAATTATGCCCTTGAGAGCATCTTTGCGCTCGTTCATGATTTCTCCGACACGCGTACTTATAACAGGCTCCAAACCTATTGACGCAAAGCCGAGTGAATCATTGTATTCAGGTTTCAATGTGAATATCAGTGGTTTGTCAGATCCTGGACGTTGTACTTCAAGCACAAGTTCTTCGTCTTCTTCAGAAAATGCGACTCCAACCTGTAAATCTGTGAATTCAGAGATTTCTTTGCCATTCATTTTTATGATTTTGTCGCCAGGTTTCAGACCCGATTTCCATGCTGGTGTTTCAACTTCTTTTCCATTTGCAGTCATCATAGGTTGAATTCCGCCTACACCCGGAAAAACCGACGGGACACCCATGCCGAAAGCGATGATGAATAGGATAAATGCTGAAATTGCGTTGAATGTTACACCAGCAACGATAACCATCGCCCTTGAGCCAGCACTTTTATTAAGGAACTGATCTTTTAAATCTCTTTTTTTCTTGTCGTTTTCAAACTCACCAGCCATTTTTACATATCCACCGAGCCAGAATAACGAGGCAACATATTCAGTTTCCGATGCATCATAAATCAGGATTTTATTCTCACCTTTTGCACTATATTCTGCAATTTTATCGGGTGTCAGCAGTTCTGCACCAAGTTTTTCGTTCTTATCATCGCTTTCATCGAATTTAACAGCAACCATTCCTTCCGTTACTTTGGAAAGCGGGTATTTCCGCATACGCAGACGTTTAGTACGCACTAGCCATTCAAGGTCTTCTGTCGATTCAAGCATATCCTCGGTGATAGTATCTTTATATTTAAAATTCGGGTCTTTGGGTTTCCAGGGATATTTTGGGATC
>JAIOTL010000324.1 GCA_021106775.1 Planctomycetota bacterium
GCAACCGATGAGGTGCTAATGCGGGTTTTTACGACAAGACCTGACACGGTTTATGGCGTAACCTTTATGGCAATTGCTCCTGAGCATCCCATCGTTGAGGAACTGTTGACCAGCAAGGAAAACGTGCTGACGGACGCGCAGAAGGCAGAAGTTAGAACGTTTATCCAGGATGTACGCGCGCAAAGTGCGTTTGAACGTGAGAGCGAAGCTGGCGAGAAAAAGGGCATGTTCATCGGTAGATACGTGCATAACCCGCTGTACCCCGATGACAAACGCTTCGATATCCCTGTGTACGTTGGAAATTATGTGCTGATGTACGGCACGGGCTTGGTGATGGCTGTTCCCGCGCATGACCAGCGTGATTTTGAATTTGCAAAAAAGAAGAACCTGCGCATGATTCAGGTTATTGTGCCACCAACGTCTGCGATGGAGGAATTCCCTGTATCTATTGATGACTGGACTGCAGCGTTTACAGGTGAAGGAATTTCAGTAAATTCAACTGATGAAGCGCATAACGCGCTGGCAACATCGGATATGAAGGATGCTGTTGCAGACAAACTCAGCGAAATCGAACGCGGCGGGAAGACAATCACA
Source organism: Planctomycetota bacterium (assembly GCA_021106775.1). The sequence goes on from JAIOTL010000324.1 coordinate 595, forward strand.
TATCGGCTGCGGGATTGGCTGATTTCACGTCAGCGATACTGGGGCTGCCCAATTCCCATGGTTTATTGCGACGATTGCGGTGTGCAGAAGGTTTCAGATGAGGATTTGCCGGTGATGCTGCCCATGGACATTGAATTCAAAGGGCTAAAAGGTAATCCGCTTGAAGCAAGCCAGAATTTTCAGAAAGTAAAATGTCCGAAATGCGGCAAACCCGCCCGTCGCGAGACTGACACGATGGATACATTCGTGGATTCAAGCTGGTACTTCCTGCGCTATCTCGACTCGAAAAACACAGATAAAATTTTCGATGCAAAGAAGATTGAATACTGGATGTCGGTTGACCAGTACATCGGCGGGATTGAACATGCGACAGGACACTTGATTTTCGCACGTTTTTTCACGAAAGTTTTCTCCGACCTCGGATTAATCAACATGCGCGAACCGTTCAAAAAGCTGTTCACACAAGGCATGATACATAAAGAAGCATTCTTCAGCGAAAAGTTGGGTTTTCTGCGTCCCGACGAAGTTGAAGGTGTGGATTCCGATGGAAAGTATGCTGACAGGGAGGTTTTGCATGCGAAATCTGACAACAGCAGCATCGAAGTGCGCATGGAGAAAATGTCGAAATCGAAATACAATGTTGTTGACCCAGCATATCTCATTGAGCAGTATGGAGCTGACACCGAGCGGATTTACACGTTGTTTATCGGTCCGCCTGCAAAGGATGCGGAATGGCAGGATGACGCGGTTATCGGTTCGCATCGTTTCCTCAAACGCCTGTGGGAGCAAGCAAATTCGCTGATTGACATTGTCAATTCACAAGAAACTGAGGATAATCTGAGCGAAAGGTTCAAGAAACTGCAACAGGTTACGCATTTCAGCATGTCGAAAGTTACACACGATTTGGAGCATGGATTCCATTTTAACACTGCAATTGCACAGATAATGACGCTGTCGAACGAAATACGCGATTCCCTCAGAGGTGCTAACATTGCTGAGTTGAGCGCAGGTACTAAATTCGCGCTGGCGGAAGCAATCACAACAGCAATCAAGCTGATTGCTCCGATGGCACCGCATTTCGCTGAGGAAATCTGGCAACATTTCGGTAACGATAAATCGATTTTCACGGAAAAATGGCCTGTTGCTGACGACAAATGGCTGGAGGTCGATGAAATCGAACTCCCAATCCAAATCAACGGCAAAGTTCGCAGCAAAATCACGGTTTCAGCGGAAACAGATGATGCAGAGGTTGAAAAAATCGCTCTTGCAGACGAAAAGGTACAGAAGAACATCGAAGGTAAAAAGATAATTAAATTTATCATCGTCAAGCAAAAAATCATCAACATCATCGTAAAATAATGTATACTGTATAGTTGTCATTCCTAACTTGATTGGAATCCAGGGATGCAAGCATCCTTTTCTTTCATCCCTGTTGGATGAATAGTAAGTATTAAATACAATTTGCATAGAAGTGCGTTAACTCAGCTGGATTCCCGCTTTCGCGAGAATGACATACTTTTTGATTGATTTCAGTGTTCAGAATTTTGGAGAATGCTAACATGAAAAAAATGATGTTATTGGTTCTTGTAATTATCGCACTTGTAGTTGGCTGCGAGGATATGTTAGATAAAAAAACACTGAATAAGAAAAATGAGCTGGTAACAACTACAACCATCAAATGCATGCTACAACCAATACGCGAATATGCAAAAAATGAAGAATTCGGCAGATTTCCGGAAGCAGGTGCTGAGCAAGAAGGGAATGGTACAACCCTACTTGTTGAAGTTCTTCGAGACCAGGGATACTACTTTTTCTCCGAAAGCATACTAACAAATAATGAGCCGAATCAGCTTGTTGACGGTTGGGGTAATCCAATGCGTTATCGTCCCTGGAAAGGTAAGAAGAATAAGGAAGGTGCACACAACAAGCATTCTTATGACCTTTGGTCAGCAGGACCTGACGGGTTGTTTGAAACAGAGGAAGATTATATTACAAACTGGTTAAAGGTAAAATAATCAGAAATCAGGTATAGATGAATACAACTCGGAAACAGACGAATATTACGGCAAACTAATTGAAAGGGAATGGTAATGGAAAAAAACGAAAATAATCAGGCTCATAATAATCATTACGAACAACCTACACCACAGAGTCAGCCTTACAATCCCGATGCTAATGCATATTGGTATCAAGAACCAAATGTTGTCAGAAAATATGCAAAGGCTCAACCTTGGAGCAAAAAGAAAAAAATAGGTCTTGGATTGTTGATAGCACTTGGTGCTCTTGTTTATATTGGAGGAATGCTATTTAGTTTTTACATCCAACGTTATGTTAGAAAACGAGTCCTATCAAACATTGTAAACAATCCAAATATCATTAATACTAACAACTTTAACAACCTCATTATACTTCCAGAAAAAGTTCAAACTGAGCTTTGGAATGAAGCTAGGATTGTCTCAACGGAAATTGAAAATGCGATTGAGTCTTATCAAGCAGAAAATGGTAGCAAAGATTTAACCGGTTTGGATGTTCCAGCGGGAACATTAAGGGAAGGATTCGTGAATGGTTCGCCCTTATTCGATAAATTAAATTTGGATTATAATGCTCTTGCACAACAGCCGAATTTTGACCCGGGAGATTACTACATATTATTCACTAATAACGGCATAGACGGCAAATACAAAATCGTTTGTGATTCTAAGAAAGGGATACGCAACGGTAAAGACGGCAATGGTATAAGCTTCAACGTTTTGGTGTATAATCATGATGATGGAAGTATGTATCTTCAAGGATATGAACCTGAAGATTTTCCAAAGCGCTGATTGATGTATCACGCGACAAAGACAGAGGGAACTCCGGCAATGGTCCAGAAAAGAGCGAAGGCGAATACAACTCTGCAACCGGCGAATGGACAGGCGATTTAGAATAGGAGTCAGAAATGAATGAACATGAAAAAAATGATTCTGAATTTCAGGAAGCTGTAGAGAAAGCGGTAGAAGAGATTGCTGCTAAGGGCAATAAGAGAAACAAGCTTATACTGCTTATTCTATTGCTGATTCCTTTATTATATTTAATTTATGGTGTATTTTTTGCTACTTTCCATTGCAATTGTGGTGCTTGGAATGGTCCTAAAACTGCAGTCAGTACAATAAAAGCTGCAGTTGAAACATACAAAGCTAAACATGATGGAGATTTGAGTAGACTGCAAAAACTTCCAAGCACATTTGTTAAAGGTTCAGAATTGCTCAAGGAGTTAAGACTTGTTGATGATGCGTTTGAGAATCTGCAATATTCTGACTCAGAGGACTACTACTTGATAATCATTGATGGTGAAAATAGTGATAATTTTGTAATTGTATATAATGCCGAGATAGGAACTGGTCAGGGATTGAGTAAAAAGGGGCTTTCTGAAGGGATTAGCAAATATGATTCTCGAACGAATGAATGGTCTGGAATATTTGAATAAAGAGGTGTAGCAGTGAATGATGATGTGGAACAACAGAAACCAAAAAAGAAAAAAAAGAAATGGGTATTAGTGTTTAAGGGAGTAGTTCTTCTAAACATTTTCTTAGTAGTATTTAACTTGTTATTCTGGTATTCGAGTGACAGTCAAGCTAAATTGATGATTGAAGCATTACAAATTTCAGAAATAATCAGTTCTGCTATTGAAGAATATAAAACTCAGATTGACAGCAAAGATTTAACCGATTTGGATGCACCAGGGGGAACGTTGAATGCTGGTTTTGTAGCTGGTTCGCCTATATTCAACAAGCTTAAATTAACAAATGATGATTTCAACTATCATGCTAATTTTGATATGGAAGATTTCTCAATCGAATTTGTTAAAAACGGAGGAGACGGCAAGTTCATTGTCGTTTGCGAAGCATCAAAAGGTAAGCGACGTGGTAAATCAGGAAATGGTCCTGTTTCTGGCTTCTCAGAATATTACCCCACAAAAAAATCACTTTCAGGAAAATTTTTCCCTACTAATTTTCTTAGTTTCCTACATGCAAAAAGGAAAAAATAAAAGATGTTGACATCGTTGGGTCATTTGGTAGATTTGTCGAATGAACTAACGAGGGAATATTCATGGATAACATTGACGTTGAAGTTTACCAGCGCAAAAGTGAGATTTTCAAGGCAATTGCGCACCCAACCCGGCTCATGATTCTTGACTTGCTGAAGCAGTCGGAAAATTGCGTTTCCGAAATCCAGAAGGAAGTTAATGCTGATTTTTCCACTGTTTCCAAGCATCTGCAGGTTATGAAAGCTGCGGGACTGCTGGAACAACGGCGTGAGAAAAAGCACGTTTTTTACAGTCTGCGCGTCCCGTGTATCATGAATTTCATGGGCTGCATCGATGAAATCATTCGCAAAGACCTTGCCGACAGCTCAGCAATTGCCAAACGTTGCTGTGGCGTTGATATTATCGAAACTTCAGAAAATCAGCAACGGGGAAACAATGAATAAGAAGGAATTGAAGATTCTGATGTGGCTAATTGCCGGTTTTGTCGCGTTTTATTTCATACCGCTAAATACCGAACGTTTTACATCCGCAATTTACGAAGCGTTGGCTTTGGCGCAGGATTATGCACGTGAGCATGTCTTGCTTTGTCTGGTGCCTGCGTTTTTCATTGCCGGCGGTATCGCAGCATTTATCAAGCAGAACGCGGTGATGAAATATCTTGGAGCGAATGCGAAAAAGGTTGTTTCGTACTCGGTCGCTGCGGTTTCAGGCACAATTCTTGCTGTCTGTTCCTGCACGGTTCTGCCGTTGTTCGCAGGGATTTATACAAGAGGTGCGGGGATTGGTCCTGCGACAGCGTTTCTTTATGCTGGACCTGCGATAAATGTTCTGGCAATCATTCTCACAGCACGGGTTCTGGGTGCGGAAATCGGCGTGGCGAGGGCGGTTGGTGCAATTGTTTTCAGCATTGTCATCGGACTTTTAATGCATCTGTTCTTTGGCAAAGAAGACAAAAAAGAAGAAGATTTTGTCTTGATGGAGGATGACAAAAGCACGCCTTTGTACCAGAATGTTTTATTTTTCGCAGCAATGATAATCATACTGGTTTTCGCGAACTGGTCGTCAAAAGTGAATACTGGCGTATGGGGCACAATTTTTCAGGCGAAATGGTACATCGTTAGTGTTGCTTCTATTGCTTTCGCTGCGATTCTTATCTTCTGGATGCGCATAAAATGGTGGAAGATTTTGACGCTTTCACTTGCTGTTGTCGGCGTTACAACAATACTTACTATTCTTGACTTTGAGACAATCACCATTCCTACGATTGCTTTTGCTGTCGGTGCTCTTGGACTTGGAGTAGTTATCATGACAGGAAAGGGTGAAACTCGAGAATGGTTCGACCAAAGCTGGTTTTTCACCAAGCAGATGCTTCCACTTTTGCTTTTTGGCGTGCTCGCTGCCGGATTTTTGCTTGGCAGACCTGATTTTGAAGGAGCTATCCCATCTGAGTGGATTAATCAATTAGTGGGTGGCAATTCTGTCTGGTCGAACTTTTTCGCATCAATTGCCGGTGCATTCATGTATTTTGCCACACTCACAGAAGTACCGATTCTGCAGGGTTTGATGAGCAACGGAATGGGCAAAGGTCCTGCACTTGCACTTTTACTTGCGGGTCCTGCGTTATCACTCCCGAATATGCTGGTAATTCGAAGCATCATGGGAACAAAGAAAACAGCAATATTCGTGTTGCTGGTCATAATAATGGCAACAATTTCAGGTATAATTTTCGGTCAATTATTTACTTAAATTTTTCAGATATTTAGTCTGAAAATTAATTACACAAAGGAGAAATTGATGAATGACAAAAAAAAATTGGTGAGAGAAAATTACGGTAAAATTGCATCAAATGAAAATTCTTGCGCTTGTCAGTCTAGTTGCTGCAGCAACGATGAAGTGAACAATATTAGCAAGCAGGTTGGTTATTCTGAAAATGATATGCAATCTGTTCCTAAAGGTTCGAATTTAGGTCTTGGTTGTGGTAATCCACTTGCTTTTGCAGAGATTAAAGATGGTGATACTGTTCTTGACCTTGGTTCTGGAGCAGGAATAGATTGTTTTCTTGCATCGAGCAAAGTCGGGGATTCAGGCAAAGTCATTGGGGTAGATATGACTCCAGAGATGATACAAAGAGCTAGGATAATTTCCGAAGTTGAAAATTATAATAATGTTGAATTCAGACTGGGTGAAATTGAAGACCTTCCTGTTGATGACTCATCTGTCGATTTAATTATCTCAAATTGTGTTATTAATCTCTCACCTGATAAAAAACAGGTTTTTGCTGAGATTTCGAGAGTTCTTAAGAACAACGGAAAAGTTCTGATATCGGACATTGTACTGCTTAAACCTTTGCCTGAGAGCATTTTAGAATCTAACAAAGCGTACACAGCATGCATTTCTGGAGCCTTGTTAAAAGATGAATATATTGGATTAATGAAGCAAGCAGGATTGGCAAATATACAGGTAATTGAAGAAAATGTTTATCCTGTTGATTGTTTTACAAATGTTGAGCTTCAAAATTCTCTCAACAACAAGGACAGTGAAGATATTGGGAAATCAATTGTGAGTATAAAAATCTCAGCAATGAATTCGATTGATGAATTTGGGAAATAGATAGGATTAACCTAAATGGATAACTTAAGGAGGATGAAATGTTAATTCAGATTCTTGGTTCGGGCTGTGCAAAGTGTCGCCAATTGTATGATAACACATCCGAAGCGATTAAACAGACTGCCGTCGATGCGGAAATCGAAAAGATTGAGAAAATCAACGAAATCATGAAGTTCGGCGTACCCTTCACACCGGCAATTGTCGTTGATGGCGTTGTCAAGTCGTATGGCAAAGTGTTGAGCGTCGATGAAATCAAAGGATTACTTACTTAGCAACGGAGATATGCATGAAACCTGTAGTACGAAATGCTTTGCTTTTGTCAGCAATATTTTTTGTTGCTTGTGTAACGATTTTATTCCGGTTCGTCCTTGCTGATACTGCAAAACCTGAGGAAGCAATCAAGGATGGGTCAGAAGCTGTAGAGGATGAAATTCTTCCGATTTTTTATGAATTTGGCTCAACGGTGTGCAAACCCTGCAAAATGATGAAGCCTGTTCTTGCTGATTTGAAGAAGAATTATAAGGGAATTCTACGTGTGTTATTTTTTGACACAAATATTGATAAAAACAAGATTTACTTTGAGAAATTCAATTTCAAATACATCCCTACGCAAGTGATTGTTGATGCTGATGGTGTAGAACTCGCACGGCATACCGGATTTTGGGCACTTAAAGATATTGAACTGAAGCTTGTTCAGATTGGCATCATAACTGCGGAAAAGTTGGCGGAAATAAAGAATCCAAAAGCTAACCAACCAGAGAAGCAGACAGAAGAAGGACTTGATGAAACTTTTTTCAACAATCTTGAAAGCTGGATTTTGGATAATTACTTGCTTGGAATCCTTGCTGTTTTCGCATGGGGAGTTATTAGCGTGATTTTCAGTCCGTGCCAGCTTAGCACTATACCACTTGTTATCGGATACGTCGGCGGATATACTGATGGTGGTACAGGGAAGGCGTTTAAGTTCTCTGCAGCATTTGTTATTGGGCTATTTATTCCTATCTTTGTATTTGCAGTGGTACTTTCCGAGGCGTTAAACCTTTTGGAAAAGGTTGGACCATACTTTATAGGTGCATTGCTTGTGCTCATGGGATTGTACCTCATGGAAATTCTGGTTCTGAGCTTCAAAGCACCTGAAAGTAAAAAAGAAAAACGGGGTTCGCTGGGTGCATTCGCCCTTGGCATTGTTTACAGCATATTTGTAACAGGTCCTTGCACACTTGCATTTATGGCACCTATTTTGGGTTTAGTCAGCACAGGCGAAGACAGATTTTACGGTATAACGCTGATATTCGTGTTTTCAATTGCACATTGTCTGCCTATTCTCGCTGCGGGAACTGCAACAGGATGGGTACAAAAACTTCTTAGCTCAACAACCATGGGCAAAACTACGAACGTTTTCCGATGGGTGTCAGGGCTGATTATCCTTTTGGTAGGTGTATATTTTCTGGCAATAAAATAAGAAAGGTTATTCATGTTAAAATATTTAGCAATTTTTGGATTCTTAGTGCTTTTTATTCTTACTTTTTCAGGATGCGGGAAGGATGCACCTGTAAAAACACTGCCTGATAAAAGCACTGAAAAGGACAAAACTGATGATGATAACTCTGATGACAATAATACCACTGAAAAAGTTGAAAAAATTGAGGTGGACAATGTTGAGGTTCCTGAGAAAACTGAGGAAATCAAGCTTTTAGTAAAACATGAGGATTTGGTGAAAGCAATCGGAGAACCAGGAATATTCAAGATTATGTATTACCATCTTGGCATATGCATCACGTGCCAAGAGATTATCGCAAAGTTTGAAATGTTGAAAGCTCAGTTTGCTGAAGATTTTGAGTTTCATCATTATCTATCACACGAGCTTGAGAGCGTAGGTGTGAAACTGAAGGAATTTGGCATTGACTCTATGACGCCTTCAACCGGTTATTTATTTGATGCTAAGAACAAAATTATCTGGAAAATGAGTGACCCTGAATTTGCAGATTTCATCAAAGCCATGAAAAAAGCGGGTTTCACAAAGGAAATTTACGAACCGGTTCTTCCGCCAGACTTTTATGAATAAAAACCAAAATAATCGTAATACTAATTTTTGATTCAATTGAATTTGTTTGAAATGCTGAAATGAAAGCTAAGGAGTAATTGTATGACAACAAATGATAAATCAAAAGAAACTCATTCTTCTCGAATAGGTGAGGGTTCTATAATCGTTGTAATCGGATTATCGCTAATTCTAATTTTTGTATTTGTTTTTGTTTTAGTTTCAAATTCATCAGATTCAAAACCCAAAGAAAAAGTAAGTACAAATAATAAAAAACAAGATATAAATTTAGCTGATGAAACGAAAAAAATAGACCAAAATTCTGATACAAATCCTCTGCCGAAAATGATTGATTTAGGTTCGAAAAACTGCATACCTTGCAAACAGATGGCTCCCATCCTCGAAGAACTAAAACAAGATTATAAACATAAATTTGAAACGATATTCATTGACGTGAATGAAAACGGGGCAGAATCAGCAAAATATAATATTCGGTTAATCCCTACACAAATATTTTTTGATGAAAACGGTAAGGAGATACATCGGCATGTGGGTTTTATGTCAAAAGAAGCAATTTTGCAGGCTTGGCATGATTTAGGTTACGATTTTTGACCCAGTTCTTCAGCTGGTTTCATAACTCCATACGAAGATAAAACGTATAAATATCCTTAAATTTTGTCAAAACTATTGTTTCACATCGATTTGTAGATTATATTAATTAATACCCAAGTTTTCTAAAGGAGGAGTTATGAAAAAGTTTCTCGCAGTTTTGTTCGTTGTTTTCGCATTATTTGTTGCCGGTTGCGGCAAAGGTACAACAGGATTTGACAAACCTGAAGACCTTGCAACAAAAGTAATCTCACTTCGAAGCACAATGGAAAAAGGTAATCTGAGCGCAATGTTGGATATCACTTACTTTGCGAACGCAGGTGATAAAGCAAAAGTGAAGCAATTTTTTGATGCGACTAAAGATATTACGAAGCAAATGATGGAAATGGCTAAGAAATTTCAACCTGAAGGAAAGTTTACTTTCAAGGAGAAGAAAATCGAAGGTGATAAAGGGCAATTGATTTTTTCTGATGGGTCATCAATGGATATTGTGCGCATTGGTGGTAAATGGTTTATGAGTTCAAAAGGAGCAATGTTTAAGGACGCCTTAACGAAAGATATAAAGGATTATAAAGAAGAGATGAAAAAAATGTTGCCAGACTTGAATATCAGCGAGGAAGATGCGAAAAAGATGAAAGAAGGCTTGAAAATGTTTGATAAGTTGAATGAAAGTAAAAAGACGGATAAATAATTGCATTTAGATAAATCTAACCTCGGTCTTAGCGGTCGAGGTTTTTTTGTTGTGGGATATGGATATTCAAATGAATTTGTCATTCTGAACGAAGTGAAGCGTGGGAAACGTATTCAAATACTGTTTATTTCACGTAGATTGTCGGGTCAGCGATGTTGGCAGCAATAAATGCTTGATGGCGAATCTGACACGAATCGCATTCGCCACACGACCTGCCCTGTTCATCGGGGTCATAACACGAAATCGTCAGCGAATAATCAAGTCCGAGTTTCGTACCAAGCTCAACAATCTCCTTCTTGCTCAGGTTTATCAAGGGTGTGTGAACTTTCATCCTTTCGTTGCCTTCAACGCCTTGCTTTGTTCCGAGATTTAGCGTTTGCTCGAAAGATTTGATAAATTCAGGTCGGCAGTCGGGATACCCGCTGAAATCAACTGCAGTAACACCAATAAATATATCATTCGCACCAATTACTTCTGCCCATGCACTTGCGATTGACAGAAAAATCATATTTCGCGCAGGCACATATGTTATGGGGATATTAAATTTGTTTGTGTCAATTTCGCGGTTTTTTGGTACATCAATGTCCGCAGTCAGTGCTGACCCGCCAATCCTGCGCATATCAAGCCTAAAATTCTTATGCTCTTTCGCATGCAGAAAATCAGCAACTTTGCTCGCACAATTTAGCTCAAATTTATGCCTTTGTCCGTAATCAAAACTCAAACAATACAACTCATAACCGCTATCCGAGCTAATCGCAGCAGTCGTTGCAGAATCGATTCCGCCGCTAAGCAAAATAACAGCTTTTCTCATTTCAATCCCCATTTATTCAATTTACAAGTTATAATAAACAAATGAGTTTATCGAGGTTAAATTGAAAAAAACGCTGTTATCACTTTCACCAATATTATTCATCATCCTGCTTACAAACCAGGTTTTCGCATATTCGCCGTTCGATTATGACCACAAAAGCAGTGATTACACTGTTTCCCTGGCTGAGGTAAATGTGCTTTCCAATTTAAGCGATTTCGGTGCTCGTGCCCGTGTTTTGTTCCATTCCGGTGGTGATTTCGGATTCGGATACGAAGCCTTTGCTTTGGGTACTGATATTTCTGGGGAATATGAGTTTTATTGGACGAACAATTTCTTTTTTGACGTTATGTTTCTTGAGATTTGGTATGACGGTTATCTCGGATTTTCGATTGGGTATGTTTTTGGCGAGGAACTTGATGGGACGGATGGGATTCGGGCGTTCAGCGGAGGATTATTTTTTGCTGGTCCCGTTATAAAAACGCCTGACGGTTTTCCGTTCATCGCGCTTGACATCAACTTTTCGAGCCATAATCTGGACAATCCCTGGAATTATTATCATTGTTTATCTGAAATCGTAGTTTATCCGCTTGGCGGTGGATTAAGACCTTTGGGAATTGCGTTTGGCTGCAGCTTCGGCGAGATAAGCGGTGAATCTTTTTTCTGTGCTTCAATCGGCATGAGTTTTGGTGCGTACACAATCAGCGGTGCATAATTTTCATTGAAAAACACATTATGTCTGTTCAATTAGATTGAGTGAAACCTTGAATGTTAATGTTTTGTATAATATTCGAAAAGTGATTTAACTATTATCGATTCATTATTTGAATAAGGATAATCATGCGTAACAAATCCCTGATATTAGTGATTTTTCTGGTATTCATTGCAATGATTGTGAGTCTTTTTCTTTTATTTCAAGATTTCACAAACACTGAGTACTCAGAATCGAGAAAAAAGACTGTTGATACCGATGCTAAAGCCAAAATATTCGAACACGATGATAATAAACTCGTTGTGAATGCTGAACAGAAAAATACACAAACAGATAATAGTACAGATGCTGCTGAGGTTATTGAGAAAACCGAGATAAAACCTGATGAGAAAGAAGATGAAAACCCAAATTTAACAGGTTTAGGACGAATCGAAGGTATTGTGGTTTATCGAGATGCTGATGATGATGGTGTTTCATATGGCAACAAAAAACCCGCAGTTAACGCACAAGTTAGACTTCTTGACACAATTAACAAAAATATGGGTCTGGCAAAAGAACTTGCAACGACAACAACCGACGAGAAAGGTTTTTTCGAATTTACTAAAATTCCGAAAGGGCAATATCTGCTTCAGATTGAAAAGGAAGGTTTTGCGATAAAACAGGTCGGCAGTTATCGCATAAAGATTGCGGAAATATATCACATTGAAATTGAGCTAAAAAAAGGGATGGAAGTCTGGGGCGTTGTAACGAATGAAAATGAGGAGAAGATTGCAGATGCATTCGTATTGGCGATAAAAATTATGCCTGAGCAGGTTTTCTATCAGCCCGTTACAACCAACGAAGCAGGTGAATATAAGATAAAAGGTTTGAGTAAGGGACGATATTTTTTCGAGGTTCAGCACGGTGATTATGCGAACTTGAAAGAGATGGCAGAGGTTTCGGGGAGTCAGCAGAAAAATTTTGTGCTTAAGATTGGTGGTGGAATCAGAGGAATAGTAACGAATTCTGAGGGTCTGCCTGTGGATAATTTCAGGGTAAAAGCGTATGAATATGGCGATCCTATGACGTCTTTTTCGTCAAAACTGTCAACAATGTCTGTGAATATCAAAAATCCTGAAGGTAGATATGAAATTAGCAGTTTGAAACCGGGTGATTATACGCTTGAAGTTTATTCAGCCAAGTATGCTCGTGCTCTTGTTTCTAAGATTGTTGTAGAAAAAGGAAAGTACACTGATGTGAATGTCAAGCTTGAGGAAGGTGCAACTCTGCATGGGAAAGTACTTGAGAAGGATACTGAAAATCCGGTACCTGGCGCTCGGGTTTCGCTGGCAACTTATGTTCAGGTAAAAATGGGCAGAGGTGAGTTTGAGATGAAAGACCCGTCAATGGCAAATGATTCAGCTGAATTCGCTACGCTTACGGATGAGGAAGGCAACTTTGAAATTACAGGCTTACCTAGAAAAAAACGCGAGGTTCGGGTTTCTCATTCTGATTATCCGAAGATTAAGGAGGAGATTGATTTTGTAGCAACAAAAGACGTTGAGAAAGTATCTTATCTTGAAACACAGTCTGCAAGGATTTATGGGCATGTAAAAGACGCACGGGGTGAGGCTTGCGCTGGATACACAGTTCAATTGTCCACTGATATGAATATTATGAGTCAATCTCAGCATTCGGCAATCACAAACGATGAAGGTTATTATGCGATTGAAAATGTTAAACCCGGTAATTATGTCATTATTGTTCAGCAAAAAAGGTTTTCATTTCTGGAAATATCGAGCATCAGTCTCAAATCAGGAGATGACCTTGAAGTAAATTTCGGAATTGACGGTGGAGTAATTGTTACCGGTGATGTAACTCTTAAGGATAAAAAGCTTAAGGATGCCATGGTAATTTTCACTCCAAAAGACCCAAAAGGACAAATTCGCACTGGTTCTGCAAACGAAAACGGACATTACGAGATTGGCGGGATAACTCCGGGTAAATATTCTGTTCTCGTGATAAGTTCGGCAGGTTTTGGGATGCCAACAAGCACTAAGTTACAAACGGATGTACCCGACGTTAAAGAACATATATTCAACATTGAATTCCCGCTTAGCACATTGAAGGGCAAAATTTTTGATGAAGAAACTCGAGAACCTTTAAGCAGAGTACAAATTTTCCTTGAGGATGTTGAATCAAACCGAGACGCACAGAATTTTACGGAAGTGCTTGCGATGTTCAGCGGGTCGGGTAATACGAATAGTAAGGGTGAGTTTGAAATCAAGAATCTGGCACCGGTGAAATATCATATCCGAATTTCACGTAATGGTTATTCTACGGAAATTATTGAGAATTTTGAGATGAAAGCCGATTTCGATGCTGTGCTCAGTGATGTTTTTCTTAAAAAACAATTGCAGGCAACGGGCTTTGTAAAGGATGAAGCAGGGAATGCGATTGCTGGTGCTCAACTTTCTGTAAAGGATTCAAAAGGAAGGTCTGTTACACTGATTTTTGGACCAACGACAGACAAAGATGGAAAATTCACGCTTGAGGGGCTTTCTGAAGGCAGATATTCCGTAACCGCGGTTGCGCCTGGGTTTCAGAAAAAAACAAAATATATTAATATTTCGCTTGAGCAACCATCGGAAATTCTTATCACCCTCGCTGGCGGATGTACTCTGAACATTGAAGTTACTGACCTTGAATGTAACGGCGTGTCGAATGCTCTTGTTGAGATTAAGGATTCACGTGGCAATGTTGTGAAACCTAATTTTTATTTGAGCAGGCTTAATTCTGAGTTCTCAGGCAATCTAAATCCATATCTAACCAACGCTTCGGGTCGCGCATCTCGTGAAAGTCTCATACCTGGCACTTATACGCTTATTGTTACAAAAACGGGTTATTTGAAATTTGAGACTAAAGTAATGGTTAGCAAAAATTACCCTACTGATTTTAAAGCAACAATGACACCTGAATAATTGCACAAGTCAGCACGTTTAAAATTGTAAATATCTGATTTTTGCTTGGACTTTGCGTGCTGGGAATTGATAATCACACAAAAAAACTGGAGTTAAGATGTTTTATGGTGTTTTCAAAAATTTTCATGCTGATGCCGACAAAATCAACCTTACAGAAATCTTCAACGCAGAGACCGAACTTCTCTACACTCTGCTGAGTACGAACCGACTGAGCATGAAAAAATTCAGCATTGAGGAACATAAAAGCGGGATTTTGGAATTTCTCGAAACTGTGGGCTATGAATCGATTTTTGGCAGAGAATTCATCGAAAATTTTTCCGATTCTGTGATTGAATCTGCTATTGATATGATAAATAGCCTGCCTGATACAGCTGACATTATGCTCGAAAAATTCTTCCTCGTGCCTGATATGCATCAGATGGTTAAACATTTCAAGACGGAATTTATTACCGAACATTTATCGCGTATTAAGTTTCTCGCGGAAGAGATGTCGAAAAAGCATTTCGGTTTCAGCCGTCGGAAACTCGATTAAATTTAAAGATTTTTTGCCACGAAGTGGTTGGGTTTGGTAGCCCCATGCTTTAGCATGGGGTAAATGAATCGTACACTATCCCACCTACCCGCACGCCAAAGGCGTGCGGATAGGTGGAAAAATGGAAAAAGTCTTTTTTCTTTAACCCCGTGTTGAAACACGGGGCTACCTAACATTATCGCTTCGCGATAAAGAGTCTGGATAATTAATGGACTTCGGTCATTTCATTCCCTCAGAATGACACGGGGTGCGTAGGTTATGCTTGATTCTTCGCTACGCTCAGAATGACATGGGGTAGGTAATTTCTTTACGAAACTTATTGATTCTGTGAAATATGCAAATGGTTCGAAATTTTATTGCAGTTTACCTGCTCTTGATGTCTTCTCATTAAGATTTTGTCAATAAGAATGCTGCTACCTCAGTTGAGACAGCAGCACAATATAATTAAATGAATTAATTTTGTCAG
>JAIOTL010000304.1 GCA_021106775.1 Planctomycetota bacterium
CTTTACAAGGCGACATGGATGTACATGAACAAGATGGATTTCAGCAAACTCGCAGCAATGGCGAAGCTTTACTGCTCGGAGGTAGCGTATCGCGTTGTGAATCATGGGGTGCAGCTTCATGGTGGATATGGCTTGATGAAAGAATACAATGCCGAGAAATTTTATCGCGACCAGAAACTATTAGAGATTGGTGAGGGCACGTCGGAAGTCCAGCGCATAGTGATTTCAAGGCATCTCGGTTGCAATCCAATGTAGCTATTTATTACAAAAAAAGTGAACAATCTCAATAAAGCTATGGTTATAAAATGGATAACTGATATTTGGGGAGATGGCCGAGAGGCAAGGCGATGGGTACGAAGTTGCCCATAATATTGACTAGTTCAATGGGACGGTTCGATTCCGTCTCTCCCCATCAAAATTTTGGAATCCCAAACTAAGAGTTTTGGGGAGTTGCCCGATTGGATAGGGGATAAGTATATACATCACTTATTGAGATTACTCACACAGTAGTTCGAATCCACTACTCTCCACATTTTGAAAATGTTCTTGCATTTCTGAAAACATAAGCTAAACTTTTTTCTTTCTGGGGAGTTGCCCGAGTGGTTAAAGGGGATGGGCTGTAAACCCATTGCGTCATGCTACAGTGGTTCAAATCCGCTACTCCCCACCATTTTTATTCGGTTGCGGGTGTTGCTTAATGGTAAAGCTCCAGCCTTCCAAGCTGACCACGTGGGTTCGATTCCCATCACCCGCTCCATTCCATCTATGATGGGATTTTTTTTACATTTAGCGAGATTAGCAATATTTTATTATGAATTAAATTGTTAAATGTAATATGGAATATGATTTAATAGATTTATATGCTGAAGTAGCTCAGTTGGTAGAGCACTTCCTTGGTAAGGAAGAGGTCTCGGGTTCGAGTCCCGACTTCAGCTCCATAAATGCGTGCTTCGGGACATCCCCGGAGTTTTTTTATATTAAACATGCTAGTACAATATTACATTAATTTTGCGACATCATTGGTAGGTCAGGCATCTTGCCTGACACTCAGCATCAATATTAACAGGCAGGGATGCTTGTTCTACCATTCACTGAAACTTATGTTACATGTGCTATATTTGTTGTATTGTGTTAGATAAATACAAGTCATGAAATAATGTTACTTGGTGCTGAAACTCGAAAAGTGTATAATGCTTTTTGTCTATTAATGAGGTGAGTTATGGACGCATATCGAAATTTAAGAAGGTCAAAGGCAAGCAATCAAAGAACTTGCAGAAATACAGACAATTTTCAATCTCAATGCACATCAAGAAGACAAGAATATGAATTTGAAAATGAGTATATTCAACCCAAAACCAATATAAATGAGGGAAAACAGCAGAATCTTAATCTTGTAGATTTCAAGGATTATTACATTGAATCTGAATACTGCTTAGTTGTTGCGGATTATTATGTTAATTGCACAATTAGTATCGGTATTTCAGGTAAACTTACTATTCAACCTGGAACACGTCTCTTTTTTAACAAAGATGCTGGAATAATCTGCGAAGGACAATTAATCGCGAATGGTACAGTGCAAAATCCAATACTCTTTTCTGCTGCA
This sequence comes from Planctomycetota bacterium, assembly GCA_021106775.1. The sequence continues at coordinate 1,604 of JAIOTL010000304.1, forward strand.
GGGAATGCAAAATGGAACAATGTTAGTATCGCCGGTAAATACGCTAAGGATTCTCAAATAACATACTGCAATTTTGAAAACGGTTCAGGTATAAAACCTAATGAATCTCAATTGTTGCATTACTTTGATTACGAAGACGAATGCTTTGTCAAAGATTCAATAGGTGGTTGTTAGTAATAGTCGACACTAAGATTGTTGTCTCGAATTGTGTTTTCAGCAAATGTATTGCTAATAAAGGTGGTGCAGTATATATTTACAATGCAGAAGTATCTTTGAATAATTGCACATTTGCAGAGAATTTTACATATACTAGTGGTACGATTTTCATCGCCGATTCCAAATGCAACCTAAATAATTGCGATATTTACAACAACGTATCTAAGGGCAATGCAGCTGGCATCATTTGCTGCGAAAATTATGGCAGTGGAAATGGTAAATTCAAGCCTAGATTATTTGTCAATAACAGTAAATTCACAAACAATATTGCAGAACATCATGGTGGTGCAATTGCTTTGTTTGAATCTATAGCCACAATAAAAAACACCATTTTCAAAATGAACAAAGCCAAAGATTTTATTGGTGGTGCCATTATGGCAGATGAATGTACCCTAATCTTGACGAAAACAAAATTCTACGGGAATTCAGCTGGTCTTGGTGGTGCTGTTTACTCAGGCGTTCACAATAATCCTGCTGATTGGATGAAGCTTAATATAACAAATTGCACTTTTAGGGCAAATAAGGGAGTTAATGGTGGTGCATTAACGGTCGGCAAAATCCCAACAATAATTAGAAATACAGAATTTGTTGAAAATGTTGGAGAAATTGGAGGTGCAGCATTTTTTAGCGAATATGTAGAGCTTTCCATTGAAAAATGTAAATTTCTGAGAAATCGGGCAAAAGAAGGTGGTGGCATTGCTGCTGAATGTTCAATTCTGTACGATTGTGTAATATCGGATACGGAATTTATTAACAACCGAGCTAAAGACGTGGGAGGGGCATTGATGACCTGGACAAAAGAAGACTCAATTCAATTCGACAATTGCACATTTACTAACAATCAGCCTAACGATACAAAGTTTTCAAGGTAGATGATTGGAATTAGCTGTTCTGTGCTTGTTTATTTTCAATATAGATCGTTTTTGCTCATATTTTCTAGAATTTTCAAAACTTATATTCATGAACGTTTAGAGCTTGCCAGAGTTGGTTTTGTTGTATATAGTTGTATATAAATGTACGAGAACATTTGGGGCATGAGATGGCGCGTCTTGAAGTCAGAAACATCGTAAAATCGTTTAAAAACCGAACAGTTGTTAAGCAGGTTTCGTTCAATGTGAACTCTGGCGAAATTGTCGGACTGCTCGGACCTAACGGCGCGAGTAAAACGACATCCTTCCGCATAGCAATCGGGATGCTTCGACCTGAGGCAGGCATGGTGCTGATTAACGGTGAGAACGTAACAAATATGCCGATGTTCAAGCGTGCACGCAAAGGTATCGGATATCTGGCGCAGGAAGCGGTAATTTTCAAGAAACTAACGGTTTTTCAGAACATTTTTGCGATTCTCGAAGCACGCGGACTATCACGTAAGCTTGCGAAGGAAAAGACGCGACAATTGCTGCGTGAATTCGGGCTTCAGCTCTTGAATAAATCACGTGCAGGCAATCTTTCCGGTGGTGAGCGGCGCAGGCTTGAAATCGCGCGAGGTCTGTCGACTGAGCCACAGATTATGCTCATGGACGAACCGATTGCCGGCGTTGATCCTATCGCAATTGCAGAAATCGTCAAGCATATCAGGAATCTGAAGAAGAAGAATATCGGCATTCTTATCACTGAACATCAGGTGAAAGATGTTTTGCCAATTCTCGACCGTGCATATATTATTCATGACGGGCGCGTGATATTTTCAGGCACACCTCAGGAAGTTGTAGCAAATAATGCGGTGCGCGAATATTATCTTGGTGAAGATTTTGTATTACCCGAAAAAGTTGATTAAACATAATTAATTCATATGTTCTTTCAGTTTAGGCGAAATTTATTAAACTACCTACTTCGCATGCAATTGAGACGTAAATGAAAATTATTAAATCTAACGTGCTGAATGAGCCTGATATTTCAATAATTATCCCCGCTTTCAACGAGGAGAATTATCTGCCACTCGGACTGCGCAGTCTTATTCATCAGAAAACGTCACTAACATGTGAAATCATCCTCATTGACGATTTTTCGACCGACAGAACCGTTGAAATCGCGGAAATGTACAATTGCACGGTTTTTAGCAACGCGAAAAAGTTAAATGTGTCAGAGATGAGGAATTTTGGATTTTCTAAGTCGCACGGCAAAGTTGTACTTTACATGGACGCGGACATCGCATTCTCACGGAAATACTTTGAAAACATGTGCAGACCCATTATTGATGGTAAATATGATGTGACGCTTTGTTTCTGGCAGACTGTGCTGGAAAATCGGTACAGAATTCTACCCGACAAACATTCGCGCTTTTACGCCCTGCTCCTGCGTGCTTTGCCTGAAATATGCTGGCGGAAAGCACCAATCCGCGGATTTCGATGGTTTGAGAACTGGTTCAAGCGAATGAAACAAGAGGGGAAACTTTTATCGTTGCTCTCAATCCCAGACCGTGTACATACTTCGATGATTGCGATGAGACGGGATATTCCTGGGAAGTTTGGCGGGTGGACTGCGGGGTTTGGTGCGCATGCGGATACATCGTTTTCCAACAACGTCTATGAGCATGCAAGAAAAACGCGATGGATTCTCGGCGTAAACATGTATTACTCCCTCAGACGCTTTATGCCCAAGGACGAGAACGAGTTTATTCGCTGGCTTCTTCGAAAAATCGGGATAAAAATTAAAAACAAGGGTAAAAATATTCGCGATAAAGGCGGTTACATCGACCCCAAAGGTATCAGGTAAATGCATCTGTCTGTAAAATATTGTTGAACCTGCCTGCAATTCAAAGTATTTAATGTGTAAAACAAATTTTGAGGATTAAATGAATTATTTGCTAGAAATCGGCTGTGAAGAAATCCCTGCGTTTTACCTGCAACCTGCTGATGAAACTTTTCGTTTAGCATTTCAAATGAAACTTGATGAAAATAAAATAAAACATGGATATATCAATTCAAATTATTCACCGAGAAGGTTGACAATTTTCATTTCGGAATTATCTGAAAAGCAGGAGGATTCCGAGGAATTCGTTGTTGGACCTCCAAAAGACAGAGCTTTCGCTGCTGATGGCACTCCAACAAAAGCATTGGAGGGATTTTGTAAGAAAAACAATATCAGCGTTGAAGATGTTGAGGATTACGAGGAAGTAAAAAAGAACAAGACAGTTATTCGTGTTGCTGCGACCATGAAAATCAAGGGTAAGAAAACTTCTGAGATTTTGCAGAAAATTGTTCCTCAAACTTTGAAAAAGATAAAATTCCCGAAATATATGCGCTGGGGGAGGAAATTCAAGGACGGCACAATCTTTGAGTTTGCGCGACCGGTGAGATATTTCCTGTCTTTGCTTGATGACAAAGTGCTTGAGTTCGATTCCGCTGGGATTCCCGTGGGCAACAAAACGCAGACACACAGGTTTATCGACCGTGACACAGATTTCATCGAGATAGAGTCGGCAGATTTGGAGGAATATGAACTTGAACTTGCTAAGAACGGCGTAGTCCTCGATGCTGATGAACGAATACAACTAATTAAGGATGAAATCAGTGAACTTTGTGCGCAAGTAGGATTAAAGGTTGATGTTGATGTTAAGAATTCGCTTTTGCTGGAAGTTGCCAACCTTGTAGAGTTTCCGCGTGTGTTTGTTGGTGAGTTTGAGAAGGAATACCTTGAGGTGCCATCTGAGATTCTTAAATCTGCGATGATTAAGCATCAGCGTTATTTTCCGCTTGAGGATTCTTCGGGTAATCTGCAAAACAAGTTTTTAATTGTGATAAACCGAAGCAAAGATGATGAAAATGTAATCAAAGCTGGGAACGAGCGAGTTTTACGCGCAAGGTTGCATGATGCGCGGGTTTTCTGGCAAAACGATGTTCGCACGGGCATTGAGGAATATGCGAAAAAACTCGGTGAGGTTTCGTTTCATCAAGACCTTGGCAGCATGGACGCAAAAGTTGAACGCCTGACCAAAGTTGCTGTAAAAATCGCGAACGACCTAGAAATTAACACGGAAAAGACGAGAAACGCTGCGAGACTCTGCAAAGCAGACCTTGTAAGCGAGACTGTGTATGAATTTGCTGACCTTCAGGGTAACATCGGCGGACTTCTCGTGTTTCATGCAGGTTTTCATCAGGATATCTGTTGTGCTGTTTATAATCATTATAAACCTGCTAGTCGTGATGACGAAATTCCACCATCAGACCTTGGCAAAGCAATTTCGCTTGCAGATAAGCTTGATTCACTTGCCGGCTACTTCCTTTGTGAGCTTGACAAGAAAAAGGGTGGTGACCCACTTGGTTTGCGCAGGCTCACCCTCGGAGTTATTCGCATTGCACAGACCCTTCCTGGTTTCGATGTTTCAGAGTATTTCAAGCATGCATTAGAGGAGTATTTTATAATCACACGCAAAAAGAAAGATTATAAAGTGTCAGAAGATGACAGAAAAGATGCAGTTACACGCTTTGAGGAGTTTATTACTGATCGCTTAAACGTCATACTCAGAGACGAAGGCAAACCCTATGATGTTATTAATGCAATGATTGCATCAGGATGCGATAACTTAAATCTTGTAGATGTAAAGCTTGAAGCACTTATTGGAATGTTGGATAAGGATAATTGGATTGGGCTTGTGAAACTTGTTGAACGGACGGCGAATATCACGAAAAAAACTCCTGAACTCAGAACTTTCGAAATAACGTTTTTGCTGGAGGATGCTGAGAAAGTACTCGCCAAAGCTTATAATGATTCTAAAGAGAAAATCGAAAATTTCTTTGAGAATAAGCAATTTGCTGAGGGTGCGGAACTTTTTTTCGATGTTTTCGAGGAAAAAACTGAAAATTTCTTCGATAATGTTTTCGTGAATGTTGAAGACGAAAAATTGCGCAACAACCGTTTGGGACTAATCCGCAGTATTTACAACCTTTTCGGGGATAATTTCGCAAGGCTTGAGCACATTGTCATAAGCGGAAATGACGAGAAATAATCTGACTCTTGATGACAGACATCAAATTGATTATCATAGTCATAAATTAGCAACTATTTGAGGAATATGATGCAAAACAATCCTCCAAATAATCCTGAAGGTTTCACTAATCAAGAATATGATCAGTCATACATACAACAGCAGATAAATCAGCAAATAGCAGGTTCTGACGGGATAAGAATCAATGTTATTGAGATAATACAAGAAACAGGCAGAAGGCTGAGCAAGCATTTCGGGAATGTTTTCCTGGGTTGGATTATTTATCTCTTTTCATTCACATTGTTTTGGATGGGATTGTTTTACTTAATTCAATTGTTTCTCGGTGCAGCATTGAGCAGTGCATTTTTAAGTGTTGCTGTATCCGGTATTACATTTGCACTTATAATTAAATTAATTTTCTTATTTATATTTGTTTTTATTGTAATTATCACCAGCAGTATGATCTTCTATTTTGGATTCTTATCATACATATCCGATTTAATTGAGTTAAATTCCGCAAATTACAGTAATATCTTCTCAGGTTTTCAGAAAGTCTTTCAAATTGCCGGATTTGTTACATTGATAGTTATCCCAACAATTATTTTTGCTGTTATTGTTGCGATTCCATTTGGATTTTTTTCTGGTTTCCTTAATCAGAATAGTACAACACTGCCACCTGCAACATCATTTAATAATCAATCACCCGATTTTGACCCAATTCCTTACAATCCAGATGATCCAACACAAAATCCATATCAGAGCAATCCGAATTATCAACAATCAAACGCAAACGCAGGTTTAAATAATCCGTTTACCAACGTTGCATCAGTTATTTATTCAATAATCATACTTGTTGCTTTTTTGTTATATATTTCAAAACTAATTCTTGTTCCAAATCTTTTAATTGCGAAGGATATGTCACTCGTAGAAGCAGTAAAAGAATCCTGGTGCAAAGTTAAAGGTAGTGTTTTCTTACATATTTTTCTTACATTGATTTTTTTCGGAGTGCTTGCTTATATAATAAATCTTATTTCAGTTATGTACATTGTACCTGCGATGTTGTCGCAAGTAACAAGATGGAGTTTAATAAGTTACACAATCGTTAACTTATTGCTTTTCCAGGGTGTTTTCGTATTTTGTATCGGCTGCGTTGCCCAAATCTACAACACCTTGTATCCTCAATTATTTAAAACCCAACCATTTGCTCTTGCATCAAAATATGGTCGCAAAACCCAAAGGCAGTATTCACCAACAAATCAACAGCAACCTTATTCTGCGAATCAACAGCAGTTTCAACCTGAACCGAATCAACCTGCACAAACATTCAATCCCGCTTCATACCAGCCTTACGAAGCTCAAACTCAGAATATAAAAGAGCCATACATGCCACAACCGATTAAAACATCCATGCAAAAAGATGAAAAACCGCTGACAGAGCCAGCAGCAGAAGCAACGTACAAACATCCAAAAAAGAAATCAGAACCAAAAAACCTTTCGGAAATTCAACAAGCTGCAAACAAATTCAAGGCTGAAAAGGAAATCGCAAAAAATGATGAGCAAAATAATATTGATACCGAAAATAAAGACACTATAAGCACTTCTGAAAGAAAACCTATACAATACATTTCCCAACCTAAAGAACCTCAAAAACCTGCACCACAAACGTCTCATGTTACAAAATTCGTCAACAAGCAGTTTGAGAACGATGAATATCCGATGGGTAAAATTGTACCCATTGATGCTATGCGGATGATGAAAGACCCCGAAGTACGGTTTATCGAAGTTCAGTTTCAGGATATGAAACATGCATTGACGATATTAAAACTTATACCGATTTTCAGTATCGACAGTATTACAAACAAACTTTCAATTAAAGAACCCTTAAGCTTTACCTTTAGCATGCCTAAAATACCGACGAATCCGTTGAAATTGTTTTTCGGCGGAAAGGAAATGACTGAGCAGGATTTGTGGAAATCAAAAGAAA
>JAIOTL010000319.1 GCA_021106775.1 Planctomycetota bacterium
AACAGAGTCAGCAGAATTACTCCAATCGGCAGAAGTATTACCCAACCTGGCATTCCCTTTCCGCGATATTTTCTCAGTTCATTTAGTGTAACAACGAACCAGATGATTCCGTAAATACCAAGTGAAAAAATTATTGCTAAAATCAATATTATTGGATTTCGATGCTTTCCAATTTTACCCACAATATGCTCCTGTCAGTATAGGATATATTATAGTACAATTGTAAGAATTTTCAAACATTTATTGGAATTTCTGCCAGTAAAAGCAAGTTATAATAGCCAGATTGGAATTCAGATTATTCCATGTTTATCTTGTAAACACGCGAATGCACCATGTCGAGGTTGCCGAGTTCCGCCCATCCCCCAAGGTTGAAAATCGCTTCCTCCGAGTTCGCGGATATCCCGCCGAACGTGTTTTCGATGATTCTACCGAGTATCATCGGCTTTTTCTCCGCCATCCCAAAGCCCTGCCACTTATAACTGTCGAGACCGCCAAACATGTACACATGCCCGTTACGAACACAGCTTCCAAACTGTGCACCTGCAAGCGAAAGGTCGGCGATTTGCGTAATTGTGTCCCAAAAAACATCAAATTCCTCAACAGTCGCCGATGCCACGACTATATTTCCATCCTTCGACCCACCAAGAATGTATGCTTTGCCGTCCCAAAAGCCCGCAGTACCTGAATGCCGCGGCTCTGTCAGCATCGATAACATAACCGTTGAACCAACCGGGGGGATATATTTTTCAATCGTGCCCAGAACAACATCACCAGTGCTTTTCCCGCCGAAAACGTAAATATTCGTTCCATCCGTCGTCGCTGACACTCCCGCTTTCGCTTCGCTCAAATGCCCGTCAACCGCCAGAGTGCTACCGTCAAAAACCAGCACCTCGCTTGTGTACATGCTTGAATCAGTGTCAAAACCGCCTAAAATGTATATTCTGTCGTTGAGCGCGATTGCAGAGGTGTAAATCCGTCTGTCAGGCAGCAATTCTTTATGTGTATCCCATTCATCGTCATCAATATCATACTCGAAAATCTCGCGATGCCCCTGACGTGTTACGTTTTCCCATCCGCCGAATGTGTACAGCGTTTCATCAATCACACCCGCGCATCCGAACGCTCGTGCTGCCGGCATGTCCTCAACCCGCTCAGGCATTCGAACCGCCCAATCAAACTTTTTATACAGATTTCTTGTGCCTATGTTCCAGAACACGCGAATATTCACGCGAGTCGGATAATCGGTCGTCGAAAGAGTCGGAGTATCAGCAACAGTGAAGCCGAACATGTACGATTCCTTGCTGTTGCCTGAAATATGCGCAGGACTCGTTACAACCGTCTTCGCATATTCGCTGTTGAGGTCGCCAATCTGACCCGCTGTCGTCGAAAGTTAAATTCCACACGCCGAATTTCGATACTTCTCAAGCTAGTGTTCTCAATCTCGAAATATATCGGCACAACCTGTCCTGCAAAGACATTCTCAGGCACAATGAGATTTATTATTTCAGGTATTGTATCGTCGAATGTGCAGTTTACACCTTGTATAATCAGAAACAGAAGCATAAGTGTTATGAATATCTGCCGCATAATCTTCTCCGCTTTTTCATATTATAACGGTTCAAGTGCAGATTCCGTTTGCTTTATGATATTTTAAACTTCTTCGAGAATTAAAAATCGTCATAATCATCATCAAATTGAAGAGTAAATTCATTATTTTCCTGAGTGCATGTTTCGAAGTCTGACAACTCAAGCATCGGGAGTTCTTCTTGTTCATCACTGTGATATGGCTCAACCATTTTTGACATGGGTCTTTCTCTTCTTTGTCTTTCTGTGGATTTTTCTTTTCTTGCAGCCAAGTCGAATTCTCTTTTTTCGAGATATTCCTTAAATTTTTCCTGCACAATAAATACATAGATTGCTAATGAAAAAACAACTGAAATCAGCATTGGGATGCCGATTGCTACTATAGTCGCATCTGACAGATTTCTTGTAGGTGCATGGATAAATAGAAACCCGAATGTGTAAAATATCGTCAGCAAAGGTAATAAGCCGATTTTCCATGAAATACTTGCTTCCAATCCGTTATACTCTCGGGTTTCAGCAAGTTTATTCGGAATCGCAAACCATTGCGCAGCAATTAATACTATGAATAATTCGAAAATATGCCTGATTAAGATTAAAATCGTTGAAACCGCTAGTATTGGTTTATACAAAAAAACCTTTAATGTTTTGAGTCTGATTGAAAGATAAAAAAGCCAAATAAAAGAGAACAACCCGAGTGTTAGAATCGATAATGCTGCGAGAACGTAAGGATTTCGGTAGATATCGCGAATATACATTTTTATATATCTCCACTAAAATCATTTTAAATATATTATGTTCAATGTTATTATACATTCAATGCAATCAGAAGTTTAACAAAATGTATGATTGTCGCAGAGATAATTCTCATGCAATCTAAAAATAATGATGCGGAAGAATGACGATGAAAAGAATGACACCGAAAAAGCGAAAATCCCATGGAATCGCGTGTACCATTTTTGGCGCATTATTATTGATAGCATGGATTATTTTAATGCTTACAAAAAAAGCAGTCTCGTCTGCCACATATATGAATGGTCTATTAGCAATATTTTGGTTCACTGAAGGTATTTACACTTTAGCTACGCTTAGAACATATAAAGAGAAATATTTTCCCGATAGATCTTTTGCTACCCCCGTATCTGCTGATGGTTCTCCCCTTGAAGACAATTCAGAAAAGTTGAATGAAGAAATAAAAAAGGAAGCACATAAATACTCAATTGATGATTACAATAAAGCAAGAATCCATATATTTGCAATTTTAACTGGAATTATTCTTATATACATTATTGCGCCAGATTTCCCGGATGAAATGTTTATTGGCTTTTTGATATTTGGTATAATTGCTTTTTTGTTACTGAGACTCAAACTTTCTCCAAAAGCTGAAAAATATAATAAACTGATTATTACGTTTGTCGGTTTTGGACTTATGTTAGGGGCTCTGATTTATATTATTGTTGCGTATATTCTGCGTATTAATGTCATTGTTTCCGCAATTATAGGTTTGGGAGCATTTATCGGGGGAGCTTTGATACTTTTCCTTAGCATGTACAAAAGTTACAAGAAAAATATGAATCGTGAGAAATATGATACAACTGATGAATTAACTGAAAGTTAGTGAGTTAATATGAAACGTTATACACCTAAAAGTATTAGAAATGACGGTATTATAACTTTAATTGTTGGATTGCTGTTGCTAATTGTTTCGTCAGTTCTGTTGATTTTTTACTTTGAAGATTTAAGAAATTGGGGTTTTGCATCTCTTGTATTGGGTCTATATTTGTTTATTGACGGGACACATCGGGCTGTTAATTACAAAGAGATTGTAGATAAGATAATTTCAGAAGCAAATCCTGATACAGTTTATAACATCAACACAATTAGTGAAGATATTACAGATGAACTTGTTGAGCAAATTCTTACTGCAAAATTTACAAAAAAACCGAAAGAAAAGTTGATAACTCCAAAGCACAGAAAACGTGATGCCTATCTCTCATTAATTTTTGGTCTTTTATTTCTGACAGGACTCGTAACTTCTGTTTTACATGAAAGACAACCATTGTTTCAAATTCTTTTATTTGAAGGAATTTTTCTGTTTTCAATAATAAATGGTTACTATAAGTTGAAAACCATGAGAAAATATAAAAGGAAATATTTCAAAGACAAAACATTCGCCATACCCATGGCTGATGACGATTCAATCCTCATAGACAATACGGAAGAGTATCTTGACGACTTAGTCTATCAAGAACAAGATAATCTAATTGCAAGCAATATTGCGATTATTCTTGTAATTGCTTTGATAATACTAACTATAAGTGCCTATTTTCGTTCTTTTGCAGTCGCAATTGTCATAGTTACTGTCGTGCTGAGCGCCTTCGGAATAATTTTTCTAAGACGATATAATAAATTCAAGTAATTCCAATGAATATATCGATAATTTATTAGACGAAAGAAATCAAAATGAAAATACCATCACCTAAATCAAGAATTTCATTTGGAATCTTTCAGATAATTTTTGGATTGTTTCAATTTGGAATGGTTTTACTAGCGTATGTAAATAGAAATACATTTGACGGAACGTCCTATATTATGATGTATGCAGGATTTACTTTATTATGCTCGGGAACATTTACTTTAATGACGATCAAAAAGTATAAAGATAGGTATTTCCCAGACCGAAGATTCTCAACACCGGTTTCACCCGATGGTTCGCCACTTAAAGATAATTCAGCAAAGCTTCAAAAAGAAGTACTGAAAGATGCAAGTCGCTTTACTGAGAAAGATTACGAGAATATGAAACTTGGTTTATTGTTTATTGTTATATATTACCTTGGGATTGTTGCCTTTTACTTCAATCTACCTGATTTTGAAACTTGGGTTTTTGCAATAATTACAATTTTTATGATTGCACTTTCATTATTTCTATATTTTTACAGTAAATACATGTTGAGAAAAAACAGAATAAAAAATCGGCAAAAACTAGATAATAAGCATCGATATAAATCAGTAGATAGGAATGAAAAAAAACCGTGACCGAAGCCACGGAATTTACAGATTTTGTATGATTTTCAAACCAAATTGGATTTGTGCAAAGGGCTTATTTTATGCCGGCGATTTCTTGCAATCTGCGCCAGTTGTGAAGTCTGTCAAGGTTCGCTGCTTCCATCATCTCGGTCGCAACGCCACCCTTAAACTGCTTGCCGAATCTACCCTGAGTCTTCGCAAATGCAACAAAATCGATAGGATTTCCGTCCGCATCAAGCTTCCAGTCTTCCTTCAGTGCAGGATTGCCAGCAAGGTCAAAACGATCCTTGAAACTGTCGCCTCTGCGCGGGTCATAGGTGAACAGTGGGAATGCACGACTATCGACTGCCAGCTTCGCCTGATCGAACGCTTCATCGTCGCCAATTCCATGCTCCGGCATGCAGGGCGTGTACACATTGACAAGTGCCGGTCCATCAAACTCGTTCGCTGCGATAATTGAACGCAGGAAATGATTGAAATGCATCGGCGTTGTCTGTGCCACGAAACAGTTCGGGTGCATCATTGCAATCATCGAGAGTTCCTTGCGATTCTCGGATTTGCCCGGGCTTGTTTTGCCGTGAGACGCCATTTTCGCAGCCTGTCCCATGAAGCTTGCAGTCGATGCTTGTCCGCCGGTGTTCGAATAAACCTGCGTGTCCAGACAAATCACGTTCACATCCATGTTCGACGCGAGAACTCGCGACAAAGGCTGGAAACCGATGTCATAAAGCGCACCGTCGCCGCCGACTGCCCAAATCTTTTTGTTTTCTCTGCCGATCTGGTCCCAGCGAAGTCTCGCACCCATTGCGAACGTTGCAACATTCTCAAACAATGAGTTGCTCCAGGGAACCATCATCGGGTTGAACGGGTAAGTCGAGCTGTAAACCGAGTTGCATCCCGTCGCTGCAAACATTGCGATTGATTCGCGACCGTATTTGAAGCCTGTGGCAGCAAGCATCAGACGAAGCGCGGTTGTTTCGCCACAGCCCATGCAAGAGCCAGCACCGCCGATGAACAGCCATGAATCATCCTTGAGAAGCATGTCCACGAGGACTTTTTCGTTGATGAATTCGTCTTTTGTGGGTGGCAGCGTATTTTTTGTGAACTCGACGTGCGAGTTTAAATTGCTCACGAATTCATCGTTTTTTGTTGTCATTGAAAGCGAGTTGTTTTTGCCGCAAACCTTGACGCATTCGCCACAACCCTTGCATTTTCTTGTATCAATGCTGATTGTGAACATACCTGGTGTCAAACCTTTTTTCTCGCGCAATGCCCAGAATTTCTTTGGTTTTGCGAAAACTGATTTGATGAATTCCTGATTCTCCGCTGGTGCATCCGCGATTTTCGCGTTGAAATCATCTTCGCTCACAACCTTGGCGTAAATCGCAGCATCTGGACAAACGTTGACGCATTCCATGC
>JAIOTL010000065.1 GCA_021106775.1 Planctomycetota bacterium
TTCAACGTTTGCTTTTTCGGTTTCCTCACCGAGTTTAGAAATCCGGTCATCATATCCTGAGGTCAAGGTATTGCCTGTATCGGTAATATCCTTTCCGAATTCTCTTTTCAGTTTAAGTGGAGCGTTCGGCAGAGGGACATCTTTATCGTTAGTCTTGAAAACCTGAATAAGTTTTAGTTTGAGCATCTTGTTCATTTCGACGATTGTATGAATCGTAATATTCTGTGCTTCCGCTATACTTTCAAGGTCGATACCTGCCTGGTATGCCGGATTCGTTCTGAATCTTCTTGAATTAACATCCATCATCGAATCTGCAATTAATGCTGCGAATTCGAGATTCGCCACGCTGAATTCATCCTGAGGAAGATTCACTCCAGGCTGGATAATTCCGTCATCGTATATTCTTTTGAAAAACGCGTTATCGTTGGGATGAAGCAAAACAAGCAGTTCAGTAGCACTATTCCTTGCCTTTGATTCAGCAATCTTAGGCAGAATAATCGTTTTTTCATTGTCATCAATTGTAGTTGTCAAAGTTGACAATGTACGCACAAGCTTGACACATTCGGTATATGCTTCGAAAATGATTTCGCGCGAATCAAAAAGGTCACTGAGTTTTAAGCCGGCTTTATTGACGAAAGCAGCATATTTGTTCAATGCTGTTTCAATTATCGAAACACTCTGTTGAGCTTCTGATTCGATGTCTGAAATCTGGTTGTTTATCGCATCGATTTCATCTCTTCTGAGTTTATCGGTAACATTCTCAGCTTCCTGATAAAACACCTTGAAAGTATTTATCGCGTCGCTGATATCCGTTTGCTTAAGACTTGCTACAAGACCGTTTGACCTGCTAATCTGAGTTTGCACATCAAATCCTGAAAACTGCCCATAATCAACAAAATGCTGAGATTTGATATTATTAAATTTTTTCAGCATTTGTTCCTGAGCAATAATCCAAGAATAAATAGAATCGAGATCGTCAATATAGTCGATTCTTTTCGGATTTCTTTTCATTTTTTCTTGAATTGTGTTGATTGTCGCTTTAACAGGAGCATCTCGTTCACCAGTTATCTGAGCAGGAATTTTATCGGTGTCGGTAGTATCGAAACCGATTTTATTCTCAATAAGCTCAATCTTTTTCCGCAGGCTAACCGTGCGAATAAACAAAGGTGATTTAATGCTCAACTCGACATCATCAGTTGTATTGTCCGAATATGTAACCGGAAGCAAAGTTCCAATTGCATTGTCGACTTCTTTCATTTTTTCCACTATTTGAATCTTTTCACTGAAGAAATAATAGCAGAATCCAGATGTCATTAAGAACAACACAAGAAATATTAAAAAAGGTATTAAAAATCTAACTTTCTGCATTTAATAAACCTCCGTTAAGGGTTGTTTTTTTACAGGTAAACCTGTTTTTGCTCACGGTATTGTCAGTAGGACTCAAGAGTTAAATGCCCTATTGACAATGCTGAAAACTCAAACCAGCAAGGCTGGAAGGGTTTTATTTATTCAAACCAAGTAAATGTTCAACTTCTTCAGGTCGCATAAATCCAAATGTGGTTCTTGCTTTGTACAAATCATGTCTTTCATCGACCCATTCGCCTGCACTTACCTGGGGTGGTTTCTTGAAGATGAATTTATAATATGGGTCATTTTCATAATCGAAGCCGAGAATGATGACTTCAGTGTCAAAAACAATCTCGTCGTCAACTCTGAAACCTTTTTTCTCAAGTAATCCCTTCATCTGGTCCCTGGAATATTTTGAGAATTCACCACCAAAATATCCAAGAAAACCGAAAGAATTAATCTGAATCGGCGTGTATGACATGCTGCGAATTTTGTCGCCGGGACGAGGGAAAAGTTTTTCGTTGATAATGTTTGTGATGAGGCACTGAGAAGTTCTCTCGGTCATAACCTTTTTCACTTTCAATATCCCGATTCTCTGGTGTTTGCCATCAGGTTCGTAACGAATAATATTGAAAGTCATGTTATCGAGAATGTGATCACGCGAGCCAAGGTTAATGTATGCAAAGCGATCACCTTTTGAGACATAAAAGATTGTGCCGTCATATTCATTCTTCTGTGTTGCCCTCGGCAAGTATTTACCGGCAATTTTCCTCACTCTTTCGCGAATCACTTCGACCTCACGTTCGAGATCGTCTTGCTCTTTCATATCTTTTTCGAGGCCTCTTTTGATTTCCTCGATGTTGTTGCGAATCGTCAGAAGTTCGTTATAGGTTCTCATGAGTTCTTCAAGTTGGTCATCACGAACTTCAGTTGCCTGATCATCTTCTTCAGCTTTCAGGTTCATTTCTTCATCTTTGGAATCAAGAGCATCGCGCAATTCCTTATGCTTATTCATTGTGTTTTGCACTTCAGCACGATTTGCTTTGTTGTAATCCTGAATCAAGCCTAAGATTGTGTTGTAAAGCGTATTGTTTGCAACAAGAACATTATTGATGAAATTGTCTTGAGCAAGAATAATATTTTTCAGATTCGGATTCTGCTGTTCTGTGAAATCCGCATATGGATAAACCGTTTTATACGTCAGATTTCCACTTTGAAAATCGTCATCGATTTTGAACGGATAGGTTGCTGCTTCATCAGCACCCCAGTCAGCAGGTTGATTATAATTTGCTTCAAAAACGTCGAATTTCTCGTTTTTCAACACTTCTGAAAAGAATTTAATCGAAGTTGAATCTGAAGCACTTGCTTCACCAGCAAACCCAATATGGTTGCAGAGTTTTGCGTACTCAATGTCGTTGCGGTCGACTCTAACCTGATAATTCTTCAGCTTTTTCTCTTCACTATGCAGCTTATAAATTATGCCA
>JAIOTL010000183.1 GCA_021106775.1 Planctomycetota bacterium
GTGAGTCCTTCGATTATCGGCTTTTGGGAATCAAGCGCCAGATACCCGGAAATATCACCGTCAAAGCTTACAACGCTTGTGATAATAGTTTCAATGCTTTTTTCACGCTGTTTCCAGTAACGTAACATCGCATTTTTTTCCTTCTCAAAATCAGCCTTCATCTTCTTAAATGCTCCAAACATATTGTTCAAATGCCGTTTAAATTCAACACCTGTAATATAATTGTATACAGTGTCCTTCATGCTGTCGCGATATTCTTCAGTCGCTTTCACCTGTGTGATTTCTGTCAGAGACTGCCTCAGCACCGCACATATGCTGAAAGCAGATTTATAATTCGTAACCCAGATATTGTCGATTTGTTCAAAATGGTCAACATTCTTCGGCATTGCAATGGTTACAAGCATTGCGCAGTCAGCATTTTTGCGCTGTAAGTCCTCCTTCAACTTATCAATCCATCCATTATTAAAGGTTTTCGTATTTTTTGCCTCCCAGATTATCGTTCCTTGCACCCTGTTCAGGTTGTTGCAAACGGTTTGTGTAATGTCATGTCCTCGCTCACCTTTTTTCACTTCTTCGAATAAATCGTGTGGGAATGCAGCCTGCAGCCTGATAAGCAAATCTTTTTCCAATGCTTCTCCCTGTGCTTCCTGCGAACCAACATCGCTGCGACGCTGAAGCTCCCTAATCTGATCGCGCAAAGATTTAATTTGGTCGTCTTTCTCAAGCATTTTCAGATGTTCCTGCTCGCTAATTTGCTTTGAAATTTCATCCCGCAGTTTTTTATTTTCCTCAAGCATTTTCTTCTTTTCGTCGCCTAATTTGCGTTCAAGCTCAAGATCGAATGATTCCTGGCGCGATTCGAGTTTGCGTTCTCTTTTTCTAAGTTCAAGTTCAGTTTTCTGTGCTTCCTGTAATTTTTTGTTTTTATTCGCAAGTTCTTTCTCAAGTTCCTCTTTTTCGAGTGAAAAATCCGTTTTCGCTTTTAAGAGCATTTCCTCGCGTAGCTCTTGTTTTATATGACGTTCACGGGATTTTAATTCTTCTATAACCTGCTCATCAAACTGTTTTTTCAATTCCTGCTTTATTTTCTCCTGCTCAAGCAATGATTTCTCATGCTTCTCACGGTCTTTATTCATTGCAACTTGTTGTTGTTCAAGCTTTGTACGTAGTTTATGCATTTCAACATCGTGTTCCGCCTTGATTTTCCGCGAAAGCACTTCCGTTATTTCAAACTCATGCGAACAATTCGGGCATACTATTTTATTTGCATCAGACACGGTATATCCTCAATTATTTTTGAAAATCAATTAATATTTCAATCAGGCGGGGGTTTAAGTTTGTAAAAAACTATTTTCGAATCAAGCGTAGGACGTGAAATTCCAAGACGTTCAATGGCTTCGATTTTCTTCCATCGGCATTCTGCGAGTACAGTTTCTATCATTTTTTTCTCGACTCGCTCGGAAACCTCTTTAACTGCGTCTTTCAGCGTTTTCTGCGTATCAACCTTATACAATTCCTTCGTTTCCTGACGTATATCTTCGCTGAAATGTTCCAATTCAAGAGTCGGCGCATTTCCTGCCATTGTCAACGCATGCTCAATTGCGTTCTCGAGTTCTCTGATATTTCCCGGAAAGATGTAATTTTGAAGCATTTCGAGTGATTCGGATGATAATTTACGGGTAGCAATTTTGTTTTTCTCAGCAAATTTACCTATAAAATAATCTGCAAGTTCTGGAATATCAGCTTTCCGATATCGCAATGGAGGAATATTAATCGCAATAATATTTATTCGGAAAAACAAATCTTCGCGAAAATTCTTGTGCTCAACAAGTTCTTTCAGGTTTTTATTTGTCGCAGCAATAAGACGGAAATTTATTTTCTTAATTTTGCTTGCGCCGACACGTCGAATCTCACCCTCCTGCAGCACTCGCAGGAATTTCTTCTGCATTTCATATGGCATGTCACCGATTTCGTCGAGAAACATCGAACCGCCGTCTGCCAGCTCAAAAAGTCCTGGTTTATCACGGTCTGCGCCTGTAAATGAGCCTTTTACATGACCGAAAAATATCGACTCGAAAAGATTTTCTGGGATGGCAGCACAATTTTCAGCGACGAATGGACCGTTTTTACGCTTGCTGCTAAAATGCAACGCTCTCGCCACAAGTTCCTTACCTGTGCCAGATTCGCCCTGAATTATCACAGATGCATCAGAATCCTTCGCTTTGTCAATCAAACTGAAAACCTTCTGCATCTCCTCTGATTTGCCGATAATATTCTCATAGCGGGATTTTTCCGATAGATTGTCTTGATGCTTCATGAGTTTTTCGCGAGTAACCTCAAGCTCTTCCGCCTGCATTTTCACTTTTTTCTTGAGCAATTCGTTGAGTTCGCTCACTTTCAGGTTAGATTCCCTAAGCTGAGACAACGCTTTCTCAAGTTCTAACGCTTTTTTTGCATTCTCCTCGTACAACCTGGCATTATTTATCGAAATCGACGCCTGGTCTGCAATTGTCTCAAGCCAGAGCAAGTCACGTTCAGAAAACACTGAAGTTTCAAAGCGATTGTCAACATAAAGTACACCGATGACTTCATCCTTAGTTTTTAGAGGTACGCAGAGAAGCGAGCGAATGCGCATCTCAGCGATTGATGTAGATTCATCGAAACGTTCCTCACCGTGGGCGTCGGTTGAAAGCAGCGGTTTTCCGGTTTCTTTAACGGTTTTCACGACAAGCTGCGAGAATTTCTCGTTCGGATTCGCAATCGGTTCTTTGTCGATGTTTCGAGCGAGTTCGACCTTGGGTTTACCTTTTTTATCGAATAAAATCAGAAAACAGCGTTCTGCGTTGGTAAATTCAACTGTTTCGTTGAGGATTTTATCCAAAAGAGTGTCAAGATTCAGCTCGGAGTTTAAAGCCTGCGAAACCTCAAAGAGATGCTCCATGAGGTTTCTGTCCTCGACCAGTGGCTGTACAATTATACCCACAACCGACGGGTCCCAATACTCAGTAAAAATGTTCTCAAGCTCAAGCGCGCCTTCTTCTTTGAACTGCTCCAAAAGCTGATTTATCAAGCGTCGTATGCTGATGATAATATCCGCCTTAGTTTCCGCTGAAGACATTGGCACCTGAGTCTCATTTGCTGATTTCTCAACGTATTGCTCAAGCGTTCGCTTATCAAACTGTGCTGTGTCTTCGTTCGATTTATAAGGCTCTTTATCGTTCACTTTTGTTGACGTATTCTGTTTTTTCCTCTTTTTCTTGGAACTAGTACCTGCAAGCCTGGTCCTATTTGACCTTTTACGGATTTCACGTCGAATGCGCAGTAAATCCTTTCGTTCAAGTTCAAAACTTATCACAGTTGCGCCGATTTCGATGGTATCACCCGCTTCAAGTATCTTAACATTGATTTTTTCACCGTTTATAAGAGTCCCGTTTGCGCTGTCCAAATCAACAAGCCGATATCCTTTTTCGCATTCCTCAATCTGACAATGTTTTCGCGAAGCTTTTGTATTCATTACCTGCACTTCACAATCTTCAGCACGTCCAAGTGATGTGATAGCCATGGTCAGTTCGAAATATTCGGTTCTGCCGTCCTGTTTGATAACTAAATGTGCCATGTTCCATCGTAATTATTTAATGTTTTTTATTATACATATTTTTATCATTTAGTATTATTAAACTTCAGAACGCTTATACATGAAGCTTTTCTGAGTTTAATGCATATTATAATTTATAAAACAAATGAAACATAATCATGCACAATAACAAATTAAAAATCGGTGTTTATGCAGGTTCTTTCGACCCTCTGACCGAGGGACATCTCTGGATGATAAGCGAATCGTCGAAGCTTTTCGATAAGGTGATTGTGGCAATAGGCATAAATCCTGCTAAAAGAACGACTTTTTCGCTTAAAGAACGCAAACAAATGATTTGGCAGGCGGTTCGTAATCTTGAAAATGTCGAGATTGACAGTTTTCAGGGTTTGATGCTGATTAATTATGCCA
>JAIOTL010000019.1 GCA_021106775.1 Planctomycetota bacterium
TCATATTTTTCATGCTTCAGAAATTTAGAACATTTGAGAAGAAATTACCTTCGGAACTTCCACTTGACCAAGGTATGTTTGTTACGGAACCGAAGGAGCTGAAGCAATTGCGTTTCAACCTTCTTCTTGTTCCCGGCTCAACTAAGCAGGTTCAGATAAAACCCGACCCGGAGAATGATGTATATTATTTTGTGAATTTTAAGCCTGGTAAAGATGGCAAAAGATTCATGTTTCGAGAAATAACCAAAATGATACTTGCCGGTTGGGAAATTAGCAAAGTTGACAAGATTGAGATATCACCGCAACCAAAGGTGCCTTTTGATTATGTTGCGTTGCTACTGAATGCGATACACAGTGCAAAAGCCGATAAAGAAGAAGCGATACAGGCAATGATTAAAAAGGCAAAGGAAGAAGGAAATACAAAAGCTGTCGAGGCGCATGAAAAGAAGCTTGTGAAAGTTACGTTCAAGGCATCGAAGATGAAATCATATGAGTAAATTATTATTTTAATTATGAAGCCCGGATTTTTCCGGGTTTTTTTTATGCAATTATGCACAGGTAAAGCGGACTTTCCGCCTTTTTTTCACCGCACCGACAATAGGACTCAGAAGTTATTTGACCTATTGGCAGTGTTGAAAAAATAAACCAGCAGTGCTGGCTGAATTTGTCGAACTCATAACCGCTAAGTACGTTTGTAACAGTATTCTTTAACTTAATGAGGTTATTATGAGTGCTATTGTACAAACGATGATGAAGGAAGATCCGGAAGTAAATCTCACACCCATGATTGACGTTGTGTTTCTTTTGCTGATATTTTTTATGCTTCAGCGTTTCAGAGTCCTCGAAAACAAGCTGCCGTCAGAGCTTCCGATAGAGCATGGTTTGTTTATGCCTTCTGCAAGGGAAATTAAGCAACTACGATTCAGCTTATTGCTTGTTCCCGGCTCGATTAATCAAGTGCAGATTAAGGCTGACCCGGAAATCCACCCGTTTTATTTCGTGAATTTCATACCGGGTAAAGAGGGCAAAAAGCAAATGTTTCGGAAAGTTACGAACATGATTGTTGCTGGCTGGGATGATTTTGGGATGGATAAGATTGAGATTTCACCACAGCAGAAAGTTCCGTTTGATTATGTTGCTCAGCTTCTTAATTCAATCCATCAAGCGAAGGAAATGAAGGAGAAAGATTTGCTTGAGAAAATCAAGTTAGCGATGAAAAAAGGGAATTCCCGTTTGGTGGAATCACTTGAGAAGAAACTGGTTAAAGTTACGTTCAAAGCATCGAAACTCAGGGCATACGAGTAAATTGGCTTTCAGGAAATGAAATGAAAAAAAGATAGAAGGAATTGGAACAACTCACCAGCGGTCGGGTGTGTCGATAATGAGATTGAGTTTTTCGTCGAAAACCGAGGTTTTATCGAAGATGGCAGTTTTCCGAATCGCTTCAATTTTCTGCAGTCCTCGCGAATTAATGTCATTAATCAACGATTTTTGAGAGTATTTCAAGCTTTTCTTAGAATTGTAAGTCTGGTTAATCATGGTTGTAACTCAATAGTTTGCGTAAAAATTACACTTAAATGAGAAAGACTTAATCGAAATTATTCTGCCATAAAATTAAGCAAAAAATAAAAAACACCCGTACTACAAACAAGCACGGGTGTTATGAAAATTATTATTCAATGACCTTTGTTACAACACCTGAACCGATGGTTCTTCCACCTTCGCGGATAGCGAAACGTTGTTTCTCTTCCATTGCGATTGGTGTAATAAGTTCAATTCTCAACAGAACATTGTCGCCTGGCATTGCCATCTCAGCATTAACAAGCTCAATGTTGCCTGTAACATCAGTTGTCTCAAAGTAAAACTGAGGACGATAGCCGGTGAAGAAAGGTTTCTCGCGACCACCTTCAGACTTACTCAAAATATAAACTTCACCCTCGAATTTTGTATGAGGTGTGATTGAACCCGGTTTCGCAATGACCTGACCGCGACGAAGGTCTTTCTTTTCAATACCACGAACCAGAATACCAACATTATCACCTGCCATACCGTCATCAAGCGTTTTGTTAAACATCTCGACTCCAGTACAAACGGTCTTTCTGGTTTCTGTTATACCAACGATTTCAACAGGGTCACCTGTGTGAATTCTACCTCTTTTAACACGACCGGTTCCGACTGTTCCACGACCTTTAATTGAGAAAACGTCCTCAACAGGCATCAAGAACGGCTTGTCAACATCACGTTCAGGTTCGGGAACGTAATTGTCAAGCGCTTCAACAAGTTCCTGCACTGATTTGAATGCAGGGTCTGTTAGCGGGTCTTTTTCGGCTTTGAGTGCGTTTTCACATTCAAGTGCTGAACCCTTAATAACAGGAATATCATCACCGGGAAATTCATATTCGCTAAGAAGTTCTCTGAGGTCCATTTCGACGATTTCAAGAAGTTCGTCATCATCGACCTGGTCAACCTTATTCAAATATACGACGATTGCCGGTACACCAACCTGACGA
>JAIOTL010000245.1 GCA_021106775.1 Planctomycetota bacterium
AACCTGCAGATTCGCGTTTATATGCGTTGCAGACCACCGACCCCCCTTGCGGGTAGAAAAGTCCCTGACGGAAAAACAGTTTTACCGTCAATCAACAAAGAAGACCTTTCCCAAATCACCCTAGCTAGCGCAAATTCTGTCTACACACACTTTTGAGCGTGCTTAACAATCAACACTTCAGAATAATTACAAGCATCGATTTGTGCTGGGCTTTGGGTTTTCTGGATTGGGTCTCCCGTGGGTTGCTGAGAACATTGTTCCCAATTCAGCACACAGGTTAACCTGCTCTTAATCACAGTATTGGCAGTAGGATTCAAGAGTTATTTGACCTATTGACAGTGTTGTAAACTAAAAGCAGAAAGTCTGCACAGGTAAACCTGATAAGCTGAAACTCCATTTTTCAGGAGACAACAACAGGATACGATACCCATTTTTGCGCTCCATAACGCAAAGGGTAAAGCATCCCCGACCGGCAAAGTATTGATTAACAACGCTTTATCCGATCACACGAGCGAGGGTTTCCCCCCTTAAGCCTAAGCTTAACTCACAATTTCGATATAAATACCGTTGTTGCGAGATTTGATAAGACTAATTTTGAAAGAACGTTTACATTTTAAAGAGCTTCAATGTTAATACACTGCATCCCAATTCTCAACAGAAATTTACGTTAAACTAAATTATTTAGTATGTTTATATTGGAGTTCATGAAAATTTGCTCAATTAAGGGTGCAAGCAGTCCTTTTAATAACATTTGGGTTGTTTCGAAAATGTTGAAATGGTTACTTGTGATGAACAGGCATCTCTGCCAGTCATCCAACATCAATAAATAACAAGCAATGACACCTACTCCACCATTCACTGAAACTTTTGTTACAGTGCATCAGTAGTTGGAGACAAAAACTATAAGTTGTTGACTGTCATTCTTGCGGAAGCAGTAATCCACGTAATTTAGGGTAAATAAGATTCTGGATTCCTATTCAAGTTAGGATTGACCTTACTCAAATATTTTGATTCTAAGCATTTACTCTTAATATACCCTTGTACACAGTTATTTTTTTGATTCAAAACCGTGTTTGTCTATGTAATCTTCGTAGGTTTCCTCCTCCTCATCATCTGTGTAACCCATTGACGTTTTTGCTTCCATCATCTCTTGAATCAGTCGACCGCTTCGAACCGATGAACGTCTGTCTTTACGTTTAGTTCGTTGATTAAATTTCTTCATCTGACGTTCCATTTTGTCGATGACAGAATCAGTTGCTAAAGAAAGGTTCGATTCTTCGATTTCAGCAATAAACATCTGTCCTCGAACCGCTGAAACAATTAATTCCCCTTTTATTCGATCACCTTGTTTATCAAAGACCAGTTCGGCGGAATGTATTCGGTCGAAAAATTTCTCAAGCCTTGAAACTTTTTCCCTTGCAATCTTCTCGAAATCTGAACTCAAGTTCTTAATGTGTCTGACAGTCAAGGTTACTTTCAATGGGACCTCCTTTTTAAATAAGGTCTGGTTTACAATTGCACGCAACTATGTCATGCAATATAGCAATGCTTACGAAAAGCTGTTTATTTTGATTATTTATGGAAAGATTTTTCCCAATTTGCAATGAACGTGGAATATGCGAAATTACAGAATTAGTCATATACGCTTATAATCCCTTTTCTAGTCTATCGGCATTTCTATTGTCCAAGTCCGGTATAGCGCGAATTTTTTCTGCAGTAGTTTTGTGGTCATATTCAAGACGGTGCCATCTTACAACCGCATCATCGTCGATAGTCATGTAACAAAGCTTGTTATCATGGTCGCGAGGTTGTCCGACAGAACCAATATTAATAATATATTTTTCTCCTTCTTCGAGTTTGAATTCGTATCCAACTTCTTCAATTGAATGATAAGCGCAGTCCTCGGTTATAATGCAGGGAACATGCGAATGCCCGACGAAACATGGACCATCGATTATGTCGAAAATCTCTTTCATCTTGGGTGGAACTTCGCCGAAATAATCCTCGGTATCGACCTTTAAGATATACTCCATAGTTGGGTCACGAGGTGAACCATGAACAAAAATAAGTCCGTTAAGAAGAATTTCCTTTTTCACAATCTTAAGCGGAAGGTCTCGAACGAATTCCCATCTGCGTTTCTTGTGACCAGAGCTGAAAACCTGTGGCTTTATCTGCTTTCTCGTCCAGTCGATTGCCCTTTTCGCCGCGGGATGAAAGCCAAACGCGCCATTGACAACTGCTTCTTCATGATTGCCCAAAAGAACAAAGTTGAAGTTCATTGCAATATTAAGACAGGATACTGGATCGGGACCATAGCCGATTACATCGCCAAGGCAATATATATCCTCGTTTTTAATACCTTTTTTATCAATATCTTTCAAAGCAACAAGAAGCGCTTCAACATTTGAATGTATATCACTTACAATGGCTTTCATCAGTTTTCGCTTTCTTACATTTCGTTCATTTGCTCAAAGATGCAATAATATTATAAAGTCTTTATTGAAAATATGAAGTAGTTAAAAATGTTTTTAATTTTTGTCATCAAAAGAATTTTGTCCAATGGGAAATACTCCTTTAATGCTGAGTGAAATAATCCCAAATTTTCACTTTATGCTTAATCCACATTTACAATGCAAGCAGTTCAGCACAAGAAATTATAGCATAATGCAAAAAAAATATTGTTATTTTTTTCTGCTTGAAATAGCAGCGGAAAACGAAATCGTGTAGGTATAACCTGCTGAGAACCACGCATTATTGAATCTGTAAATCGGATCTTTGTCATTATTGTTCGAGAAGATGATGTAGTTGTAATATTGGTTTGCATTTGGAGTAATATCTTTTTGCTCGGCAGCATTGAGTTGCATATCGTCTCCGATTACTGCATTGTTGACAGAATCAAGCATACGGAAAAACAGTGTTTTGTTGGTATCGTTGTTGAGAGTGATTTTTGCGATGCTAGCCGCAAACATGGTTTTGTCCTGTCCAATAGGCTCAATTTCCATAAGACCTGCCGATTTTGCGGGAGAACAACCTGAGATTACCACAAAAAATGCTACAAACGCTAAAATGAGAGTTTTTTTCATAATACGTCCATCCTTAAAGTTTAAAGTTCAAGAAATAACTGGAATGCATCAGACGCATTCTGGCAAAAACTTGATTCTAAATTTATATCAGTTTTTTTAGTCGATTTCAACACCAATGACTTTGTTATTTGAGAAAATAAAGGTGGCATATAACAATTTTGAATGAGATGTGTTCTTGAAACCCATGCTGAATCCTTTATATTTTCTGTAGTTGGCAATCCTGACACCGATTTTAAAGATAAACAAAGTCTCGGAATATAAATATTTTTTTTTGTACTCACGTATGTTTGAAGCCTTGTCTTTTTCTAAAGTTTGGGTTATGTAACATCTTTTGAGCGAGAATGTAGAAGGATTTACATCTTTGTGATTATTGGCAGGTAACAAAGTTTGTATGACAAAGGAGAATAATGCTGATGCAATTGCATAAGAATTCTGAGATTAAACTCCGAATTTACGATAATACTGTTACAAAAGGTTGCGGAACAAAAATATTGGTCGAACAATTCGTGGGTTTAAAATTATACAAGGTTGTGATACAATTAAAAATCACAATAAATTACTGCCCAATAGAGGAAATGGGAGTTAAGATGAAATGCTCAAGGTGTAATAAGAACAGGGCAACAATTCATATTGATAAATTTCTAAACGGGAAATATATTTTCATCGATGTTTGTGATGAATGTGCGCTGAAAGAGGGTATGATTCCTCAGCAGGCTGATATAACGCAGCTTTTGGAGGAAGCTATTGAGAAGTTTTTTGTGAAACAGGTGCCAGAATCTGGTAAAAATCCAACCAAAGAGGGTAAGCGTCGAACCACTACTTTTTTTAAGAAAACTAAAACCCAACAAAGTAAAACATGTTCGGAATGTGGAATTACCCTTGAAGAAATCGACTCTGACAAGCTTTTAGGCTGTCCTAATGATTATGAAATTTTTCGAGAGGAAGTGCTTGCCAGACTTAAGAGAATTAATTCGATTGCTCGTTATGACGGGCAATTACCGGTAATGAATAGGGTTGAAGGCAATATCAGGCTAGAAATTAGGAAAAAGAAAACTGAAATGAAAAATGCTATATCCCTTGAAAACTATGAAGTAGCAGCAAGAATTCGCGATGAGATTATCAATCTTGAAGCAAAATTGAATGAAAAATCGAATTAGAAACACTAATTTTCTAATTTTAATGCAAAATTGTCAAAAAAGTAGAAAAAAACAAATTTTCGCAACTTATTATGCTTTCCTACCTTGATATTGTATTTTCCTATTATTAAACTCTAATTATAAGAAAACTATTTAGAAAGGTTCTGTTATGCAAAAAAATGTTACCGAAGTTTTGGGTGATTTGTTAACAAAGATTAGAAGCGCCCAGCGCAGTCTAAGTGTTTTGAGGGATGAAGTGCAGCAGGATGAAGCACTTATGCAATTGTTGACTCTGAATGACAAACTGCTTAAAATTGAAGCGAGCATAACAGGTGAATTACCGAAAACGAAACAAACAATTGATAAATTGATTACACCGAAAAAGCGTCCTGGACGTCCGAAAACAAAGGTTGCAGCGCAAAAGAGAACTACTAAAAAAGCTGTTAAGAAAACTGTAAAAAAAGCAATCTCGAAGCCAGTTGCTAAAGTCAAACCTGCACCAAAAAAGAGAGGTCGCAAGCCGAAAGCAGCATCGGAAAAAGTCGCGAAAACTATGAAAAAACCTGGTCGCAGAGGAAGGTCGACATCTAAAAATTATATCGAAAATTGGATAATCGGACACTCAATTTTGAATCTTATTTCAATGTTGAAGGGTGAACAAACTCCAAGGTTCATAATTTATACAATAGACAAAGTTTTGAAGTCGATTCTGTCAAAGGATGACAGAGGTGTAAGCAAGGCTGCAAAACAAAGGGGTTATGAAGGAGTTTGGGCTACACATCTTAGCGATTCAATACATAGAGAGCGTAGAACACTCTTAAAAGCTGATTTTATCGACAAAAAAGCACCAACTGGTATTTGGCGAATTACTGCAAAAGGGAAAGCGGCGTTAAAAAATAGTAAGCTTCTGAATAAAATTTATCCCAGTCTCGATGGAAAGAAAATTTCTACAATTAGCAAGATTTTCACAACTGCTAAAAAAGATGTAATAAAATATGCGTCTGATTTCGAGAAAAAGTCCATTAAGACAAGGGGAGTAAAGGCAAAAGGCACAAAGGCGCCGACTAAAAAAGCGGTTGCTAAAAAAGGTCCAGCCAAAAAAGGTCCAGCAAAGAAAGCGGTTGCTAAAAAGGCACCAGCTAAAAAAGCACCAGCAACGGGCAAGAAAAGAGGTAGAAAACCAGGTAGCGTTATGAAGAAAATTTTAGAACCTACTGTTGGAGTATTACCAAAGCGTAAACCCGGACGTAAGCCACAGACAGTAACAAAAACACCGGTAACAGGTAAAAAAAGAGGAAGAAAACCAGGCAGTATTCTGAAAAAAAAGGAAATTAAACCTTCACTAGAAACAATAGCCAAGCGCAAACCCGGTCGTCCACCCATGACAGCAAAGAAAAACAAGAAACAGCAATTGATATCAAAAGTCGAACAAAAAATGAAGTTAAGGGAAAAAACAATCAAAAAGCCTGCTCCTAAGAAAGAAATAATAAAGTCTGTAACTGCATCTGCACCTAAGGTTCCAGATATTGCTCCAGTAAAACCTGCGGATGACAAATCGAAATAATCTGCTGATACTATTGCATAAACTAGAGAAGGCAAAGGTCGAGAAACAATAGTATCTGATAAAAAGCAACACGAAGGTTGTTGTAAGAAGATGTGACGTGTTATGGACAAAAAGTCGAAGACTGTGAGTTTTCTTTGAATATGCATCTTAAATGTTGCAGATTAAGTAATATCATCCTATAAAATATTGAAAATTAATGCGGAAGCTGCCTTATAAGTGAAACAACAAAATGACATCAAGTTCTTCTGAAATCGATTTCGATTTAAATTCATACGATTATTGTCTGCCAGAAAATATGATTGCACAGACGCCCGTTGAACCAAGGGATTCATCGAAGTTGATGGTGCTATCACGGAACGGAATTCCTATTGCAGATGATATTACAAGAAACCTGAAAAAACATATAAGTGCAAATACGGCAATCATAATAAATGATGTTAAGGTTATTCCAGGCAGATTCTTTGTGAAAAAAACAACAGGAGGAAAAGTAGAAGTACTTATTCTGTCAATACTCGATGAATCTTCCGCTGAAATTCTTCTTCAAAGTCGCCGACCGATAAAAAAAGGTGATAATCTATATTATAAATCCACTGACATTGATTTTTCGATTGAAATTTTATCAGATACGGGAAAAGGAGGGATAAGGATTGGCAGATTTACGAATTTCAACCTGACCCCTGAAAATCTACTAAGAATCGGTCTTCCGCCCTTGCCACCTTACATTAAGCGCGATGAAAAAGACAGCAGATTCGAGAATGACAAGCACCGATACCAGACGATTTATGCTGAGAAAGGGCAGGCAGCAGCAGCACCTACTGCTGGGCTTCATTTCACCCAGAATATGATAGATAAACTTGCTGACGATTTCGAGATTCACAGAATTACATTAAACGTTGGGTTAGGAACG
>JAIOTL010000027.1 GCA_021106775.1 Planctomycetota bacterium
AGCTTGCTGCTGAGCATTTTAGTGCAGAAAAATTACTCTCCAAGGTTGAGAATTGGTTACAGGAAGATAGAGCGAACAATATCGTACGGGTAATTGACTGCAGACGCTCATCTTTTCAAAATATTGAACTAGCGCTCAGAAGGTTTCAACATCTACTAGAAGAATCAAAAACTTTACCTGAACATACACAAAATGCACTTTGCGTGTCGTTAGCTCGACGATTTCTTACGGAACAACTTGAATACATTATGATTGCCAAGAATATCTTTGAAATTAGCGATTTCAATGAGTTAATAGGGCGATCAATTGCGAGTCCAGATTCGTTCGGGAAAATCGGTGGCAAAGGTGCTGGTCTGTTTCTGGCAAAGAAAATACTTGCGAATGTTGGTGATATCTCAGAATTACCTATCGGCAGAGTTTTAACACCAAAAACCTGGTATCTCGTTTCTGATGCACTTTTTGATTTTGTTAGCAACAATGATTTAGAGGATGTCTTTGAGCAAAAATACAAAGATATTGACCAAGTTAGGCACGAGTACCCCAATGTTGTACAGCTGTTCAAAAATTCTAGTTTTCCGCCCAATCTGATTCAGGGTCTTTCCATGGCGCTTGATGATTTCGGTGAAGTTCCGATTATCGTAAGAAGTTCAAGTTTGCTTGAAGATAGGCTTGGAACAGCATTTTCAGGTAAATACAAAAGTTTATTTCTGCCAAATATCGGTACTCGTGAGGAACGTCTGAACGATCTGCTGGATGCTATTTCAGAGGTTTATGCATCAGTTTTTTCACCCGATCCAATTGCTTATCGCAAGGAACATGATCTTCTTGATTTTTCTGATGAAATGGGAATTTTAATACAGGAAGTTGTAGGTAAAAAAATCGGGAAGTACTATTTCCCAGCATTTGCCGGTGTTGCCTTCAGTAACAATGAATTTAGATGGTCACCGAGAATTTCTCAGAAGGATGGGTTGGTTCGGATGGTGCCAGGGCTGGGAACGAGAGCGGTTGATAGACTTGATGACGATTACCCGTTTTTGGCAGTACCTCAATTGCCGAATTTGCGCGTAAATACGGTTCCAAGCGAGATAATCAAGTATGCTCCGAAAAATATTGATGTTATCGACCTTGAGCAGAAGAAGTTCAAAACACTTGATATCAACGAATTATTGCGTGAAACAAATGGAGATTATCCCGGTCTATCGCTTGTATTTTCATGTTACAAAGATGGGATATTTTCAAAAACAAATCAGCTTCTGCTTGATGTTGAAAATGATATGCTGGTTGTTAATTTTGAAAATTTATTAACTTCAACAGATTTCATTCGAAACATGGCGAACATATTGAATATTCTAGAGGAAAAATTAAATACTCCGGTGGATATTGAGTTTGCGTTTGACGGCGATAATTTCTACCTGCTACAATGTCGTCCACAGGCATACACTCTGGAATGTTCGCCAGCATCAATACCGCAGGATATTCCAGTGGAGCGAACGTTGTTTACTGCGAATAAATATGTTTCAAACGGTTGGGTGCCTGATATTACACATATTGTCTATGTTGACCCAATTGCATATGACAAACTTGAAACAAAACAGTTGATGCTTGATGTGGGTCGAGCAGTAGGACAATTGAATAAGCTGCTACCAAAAAGACAATTCATATTAATGGGTCCAGGTCGATGGGGTAGTCGCGGAGATATAAAACTCGGGGTTAGAATAACGTATTCTGACATAAATAATACTGCAATGATGATTGAAATAGCACGCAAAAAAGGCGGTTATGTGCCTGACCTATCTTTTGGGACTCATTTTTTCCAGGACTTGGTTGAAGCTAATATTCGTTATCTACCGTTATATCCAGATTCTGATGATGAAAGTATTGTGTTCAATTACAGATTTTTCAGATTAGCAAACAATATTTTAGTGCAAATTCTTCCAAAATTTGACTATTTAAGCGATGTTCTCAAAGTTGTGGAAGTGCAAAAAGAAACAGATGGACAAATATTAAAAATCTTGATGAACGCTGAGCTAGACAGAGCAGTTGCAGTTTTCTCAGATAAAGAAGACAGCGAAAAAGTTTCTGTAACAAGTAAATTTCAGGTTACAACGATAGAACAGAATCCCGAGCATTGGAAATGGCGGCTTCGGATGGCAGAACGTATTGCAAGCAATGTTGATGCTGAAAACTTTGGAATTACTGCATTATATATTTTAGGAAGCACAAAAAATGCAACAGCGGGACCGGCAAGTGATTTGGATTTAATAGTGCATTTTAGGGGTTCTGCGGAGCAACGCAAACATATGATGCAATGGTTCAGAGCGTGGAGTCAATGTTTGGCGGAGATGAATTATCTGCGAACTGGCTATGATTGCGACGAATTGCTTGATTTGCACGTGATTACTGATGATGATATTGAAAAGAAAACTTCCTGGGCGTTAAAAATCAATGCAATTACGGATTCTGCGCGAGAATTGCCTCTTGGAAAAAAATGAGATTTATATTAAATCCATGAAAGCAGCTGAAATATCGTCAAGGTTGAATCGAATCAACATTAGCTCCTCACCATCATATGCTGCCGACATCATAAGTGTTCTACCTAATTTGTCAGACCAATTTCCGGTGATTGCATAAGATTCATGAACATGCCCGTGTAGCGTAAGATACGGTTGTCGACTTTCGATAAACCGTTTAATTGCAATGCTGCCAATGTTTACATCAAGGGGAACTGAGTCAATTACTTTATCATCAAGAGCAGCACGGCCTAAATTTGTCCGATATGGCGGCGTATGGAAAAGAAATATCGCGTTTTCAAGAGGATGAGAATCAGTGAGTTTCTGCAAATCATCGGAACTTGTTGAATATCGAGCTTCAACGTCTGAAATCGGGATACTTCGTGCACCTTCTTCTGGAGAAATACAGCCTGGATCTACGAAACGCGAAACATCATACCGCTCCCAGTCCTTAAGCTGAAAAGGCGTCGGTGGAACATAGTTATACCCAAAAATATCATATTGGGCGATTTTAATCTGTTTGTTGTGAATATACTCGCAAAGCCCGGATGTTGAGATTGCTAAAAGTGAGAATTCCTGAAAACGTGGATCGTCATTACCCATAATAATTAGAATTTTCGGAAATTGTTCGACCATGCGTAGTTTTATGTTCGTTAAATTCTGTTTAAGATAGCCACCAATGAAATCGAGATGGGCAGTTTGTTTTTGCCAGGAGTTTTCAAACGATGAGGGGAGTAAATCTCCGCCGATGAAAACGATTTCAGGCTTCTCGGATAATATTTTAGAAAACAGGTTTTCAAACCTACTAATTTTTCCGTGTAAATCCGATACAAAAAAACATTGGTTCATAAAATCCGTTAACTTGACTTGTTAAATAGTAGAAAGAATCACATTTCGGTCAGGGACATTATCTGATTATTATTGTCAATATAAGCATTAACTTCTTATTTATATCATTTACAATGGTTTTTGGCTTTGATTTTACCGAAAATTGTTAACCTTTGGCTGTAATCTCTGCATGATTGCATTAAATGTTCTGTGTGAGGATTCCCATTGAATCCTGCAACTGCACCAGAACTTGCTTCATCGCATTAACCTGCTCTATATCGGCAGGAATCGAATTTTTGCTTCGAAATCCTATGTAAATCTTACTAGATACACCTGAATTGCATGCTTTTCCATGCTAAGATCGAAATTATCGTAGCTAACTTCTTTGCCCGCGTCAATTGCAATGTCAATAAGCCTGGTGATAACAGTACCACCGGGGATTTTGTCGATTTCACGCTTGCCAAGCTCAAGCAAGGTCATGCCGACTCACAGCGACAGTCTTTCAATTTCTTAGGTGGCAGTTCTTTCGGGCTGAATCGAAAACTCGAAAAAAAAAGGTAACATTATCAGCTTTTAGGACTAGGTTCCCAGGTTGCTTTTTGATACAATATACTTATCGGATAAGTTCTACCTACAAAGTAAATACAATATTGGAGCGTAAAATGAAAACGAAAACATCGAATGCAACAGACATAAAATCAGAATATAATTTATAGGAGAACCAGCAAAGCCTTGATTACAGAGACCTAAAAGAAGGTGGTCTATACATCGCAAAGGGATACTTCGATGAAATCAAGGACGTCTTAGGTCGTGATCCCGACTGGATCAGAGTTGACAACATTGCTCACATCTATCCAGAGGATTTGCCGAAAATGTTTGTCAAGGAAGAGAATCCGAATGCAAAGCCAGGATACACAAAGATTCAGTGGTGGTTCGGTGTTGAATATCTGGGGAAAGTCTTTGTTGCAGGCGAATGGCATCTCGAGATACGACTACTTTTTGCGAAAAAGCAGGACTTCGAAGGCTCGTGTTCTTACGTGCAGATCCCTTTGAAAGAGATTGATAATCAAGGAATTATCGCGGATTATTGCGGTGGTGCAGAGGACTGGTCGAAATACAAGGACAGAGCTATATTTTTGTAGAAGAGAATGCGAAATAGAAACTTATTTATTTTGTTTTCTGAGTTTTTTTGCTTTTCTATAATCCTTAAAAGCTGAGAAAAATTTTCCTAACCCAATATATACAATTCCGCGATTGTTGTAATTATCAGCATCTTCTGGATCGAGTTCTATAGCTTTGGTGTAGTCTAAGATGGCTTTTTCGTATTCTTTCAACTCTCCAAAAGTATTTCCACGGTTAAAATATGCAAAAACATTTTCTGGATTAAGTTCAATCGCTCTGGTGAAATCTGAGATTGCTTTGTTATATTCTTCAAACTCATAATAGATATTACCACGACAAACGTAGATATTAGCATCTTTCAAATCAAATTCAATTGCTTTGCTGTAATCTAAGAAAGCTTTTTCATACTCGGTCAACTCTTTAAATGCAAGTCCTCGATTAATGTAAGCAGCAATATTTTGTGGATTGATTTTAATTATCTTGTCGTATTCAGCAATTGCTTTTTTATACTCTTTAAGTTCACAATATGCAAGACCTCGACTAATGTAGTCATCAACATCTTCTGATTCTATTTCTATTGTCCTTCTGAAATCAGCAATTGCTTTTTCATATTCTTTCAACTCATTAAATGCAAGTCCTCGATTGCAGTAAGCTGCAGCATTAAGTGGGTTGAGTTCAATTGTCTTACAATAATCTATAACTGCTTTTCCATACTCTTTCAATTCACAAAAAGCAAGTCCACGGTTAATATAGGGAAATTCAAAACTAGGATCAAGTTCTATTGCTTTATTATATTCTGTAATTGCTTGAGCGTACTTTTGAAGATTATAATATACCCAACCGCGATTATTAACAGGTTCAGCATCTTCAGGATCGAGTTCGATTGCTTTATTATAATCCGAGATAGCAAGTTGATATTTCTTTTGATCATCATAAACATTTCCTCTAAGTATGTAAGCTTCGGCATATTCGGGATCGAGTTCGATAGCCTTGCTGTACTCTACGATTGCTTTGTCATACTCACTTAACTGAAAATAAGCATAGCCACGGTCATAATATATAACTTCATCTTCTGGATCGAGTTCTATGGCTTTGGTGTAGTCTAAGATGGCTTTTTCGTATTCTTTCAACTCATCAAAAGTTGAACCCCGATTGTAATAAGCTTCAGCATATTCTGGATAAATTTCGATAGCTTTTGTGTAATCTGCAATTGCTTTGTCAAATTCGTCAAGCTCTTTGTATATGACTCCGCGTTTGTTGTATGCAACTTCATTATTCGGTTCTAAGCCGATTATTTTACTAATATCCACTAAAGCTAAATCAAACTTCTTTATTTCAGAATATGCATTAATTCGATTGTAATAACCAAGAATAATTGTTGGATCGATTTCGATTGCTCTACTATAGTCTAAAATAGCTTCAGTATATTTGCCTACAAAGAAATATGAATTTCCTCGGTTACTATATGCAGCTCTTAATTCTGGGTTAATTTGAATTGCTTTGTCAAAATCAGAAATTGCGTTTTCGTGTTCCTTTAACCAACTGAATGCATCACCTCGGTTGTTAAAAGCATCAGCATCTTGCAGATTAATCTCCAATTCTTT
The DNA here is from genome assembly GCA_021106775.1 of Planctomycetota bacterium. The sequence goes on from JAIOTL010000027.1 coordinate 6,065, forward strand.
GTTGAAGTCTTCAATTGCTTTTCTGTATTCCCCTTTTTCAATGTAAGCATTTCCCCGGTTATCGTATGCATTTATATTTTCTGGGTCAAGTACTATCGCTTTACTGAAATGCTTTATTTTATCTTCAAAATTATCTGCATCTAAGCCTTTTTTGAACTCTATTTCTGCTAGTTTCTTATTGATAATAATCTCCATAATTTTGTTTAGGTCATAAAATCTGACGGTATATTCTGCTATCATTTTTAATGCTGTCCATAGAAAACTCAAACATGAGGAAATAGACTCCTCACGTTGATGCTCAAATAACGCCCACAACCGCAGTTTTCAACTTTGTGGGTTGATTGTAGAACCTGTCTGGAATCTCGTTGCTCCGCATCAACTCAGTAACGACTTCACTCGCGATTTCCCGTGCTTCCTCGGGAGTGATATTAGCAGCTTCTTCAAGCTGGGTTACGCGATCTTCAGGATTATGCTTGTCTTGCTCGACTTCAAGCTCATGGGCGTCCGCAAAAAAACAACCGACAGGTTATGGACGGTATCATCTGGATTCTTTGCACCGGCAC
>JAIOTL010000138.1 GCA_021106775.1 Planctomycetota bacterium
AGTTGCGCAAACGTGGATATAAGATGGTGCGTGACCTTGCGAATCATTTTTATATGTACAACGTTAAAAAATACGGTAGATACACCGATGCTTTTGCTCTTTTGTCACGTAGCAGAGCAAACCTTCTCAGCAATAAGTTCGTAAGCATTGATGATATCAGGAAGGGCTTGAATACAGCGGCACTCGAAGATAGAATTGAGCTTAAGGGTGGTAAAGAGCTAATCGTCAACGATAAAGAAACACTTATGAATCTGTTAAAACAACAAGATTCTGAGGAATATCGTCTGGTTGAAAACACACCTTTCCAGAATTATATCATTAATGTCATGAAAATGTTCACACAGTGGGTAACTGCCGATGAAACAGATAAAATCAAGCATTACTGTGATAATCTGAATTATGACCTGCTTGCAGCACTAACCACATATTATACGAAAGTAAATATAAAAGATATCGAAGGTAAAAACCTGATTGAGATTTTCGCTGAAGAACTCATCGAAATCAGCAAATCAGGTGAATCATCGAAAACTCACCCGGTTATTTCACGGCTATACGACAATTTCCTGATAGTGGTTTATCTCGACAGACAATTCATTGCAGACAGGATTTTTGAAGTGATGAAAATCTACAAGGATAATTTCATCAAAGTCGGCTCTAGAGCTGCAAAATACGAATACCTTTTCCAGAAACTTTTCAGAGGAGAAAAGATTCCAAGGAAAACTCTTCTAAAAGTCGGTAGAAAACTGTTTGATTCCGAGCAATATTCTCAGGCGATTGATTTCTTGCAGAACCTGATGACCCAGCTTGAAAACGATGAAGATATGAATATTTTCAAAAATGGGGAAACCGGACCAATTTCATCTGACGAGATTGATTTCAAGTCTGAGATAGTAATTAGGTCGATGCTCGCTATTGCATACATGAAAGAAGCAAAGAAGGAAATCACTTACACAATTGAGAGTAAAAACTTTAAGCTTGCTGAATACAATCTCTCTCGGCTGTTTGATTTCATCAGATATCGATTTGAGCAGCAACAACTTGGTCAATACAACGACTTAAATTGGAGCTGGGAGAAATCGCTAGATCAATACTACTATCTGATAATGCTCAGTTACAAAGAGCTTCTTGATTTGAAGGCTGCGTATATTATCAACAATGGTGGAACATATGAAATTGATGTGGATATCAATTCTAAAAGCATGAGAAAGAATCTTGATAGTGGTGAAATGATTGTAACCGGTGAGGACATAAAGACAGTGGAAGCAGCAGATGCTGCCTTTTCTACACTTACAAGAGTTCTCTGGGTTTGCCATTATCTCGCCAATCAAGCAGCAAATTTCTCTCCTGACCAACGAAGATACAAGTATCTTGATTATTATCGCGCATACATTCTGATTGCTCAAATTGGAAATGAAGATAAATACAACGAAAAAATAATCAATGCAAAGATAGATTATACAGAGCTTTTGGGCGGTAAAAACCTAGATGAATTCATATTTTTCGGTGACAAAGAGTTTTCAATTGAATTCAAAAAGCTGATTCGACAAATCGACAAAATATTCGAAGAAAGAGATCTCAAGATTGATTAGTGAATAATCAATAATTCTTTTAATATTCAACAAAAGGAGAAATATAGATGTTTAAGAACAAAGCAAAACTAAGCCTTGTGCTTGCATTACTGATTGTCATTGCCCTACCTGCTGTCGGAAAATCCGTGCTGAATGCTGCACCAAAAGATATTATCATATTCAAGAAGGATCTCTCAAGCAACAAAGCACAGGTCATTCGCGCAAACGGAAACATTGAATCGATGGACCTTTACTATGTTGTGTACGAAACTGATTCAGGCAGAAGCAGATTCAGACCGTGGGAAATCGAATGGATAAAGTTCGGCGGAGTCGATAATACATCCGATGAAAACACGTATAACGACGGTGTAGAGTCATTGCGAAAGGCTTCATGGAAAAAAGCTGCACTTATTTTCGCAAGTATGCTCAAACATGTCGGACGCAACAAAACCGGTCCTGTATGGAAAATCAGTAAAAAAGAGCGCAGGTCAATGGTTCTTTATACAACATATTATTATCATGGGTATGCACTTCTTCAGCAAGGTCTTGAAAAACAAAATAAAGCCAGCCACGCATATGCTGAAGTTCTAAAAATCTTCCCAATAGGTCTTAGCAGATTCGCAACAACAACGCGTCAGGAAGATTTCGACAAAAATCCTGAAAAACTTGAAACTGTGAAAAACACGTTGAAAGAAAGAATTGTAGAAGTTCAGACACTGCTGTCAACCAGCAATACAGACGAAACTCAGACGAAAAAAATCACTGATTATATCGAGAAAATCGATGCTGTAAAAAATGCTAAGAACCTTGAAGTAGCTGTTGGCAAATTCATGGACATTTGCAAAGGTTTCTTCGCTGCTGACTTCAGAGCAGCTATTGACACCTTGAAAGAGCCGTTTATTCTTTCATCTCTCGATTCCCAGGCACTTAACTTCAAAATATATCCGCCAATGATTTTTTACAATATTAAACTCGCTATTGCCCAAGCATATTTCGGCTTGAGAGAGTTTAATAATGGTGCCGCGGAAATTGATGAAGCATTGACCAGGTCACTCGAATCATCGAATATAATCAAACCTTCGCTAAAAGAAATTATCTTTGAAGCACGTAAAAAAGACAAAAAATTCTACAATTATCTTATCGATGGTTACAGAATTACCGCTGAAGCATTTGAATCCAAGCCTGATTTCAAGGAAGCTAGAAAAGTTTACTTCAAGATTCTGCAGACAATCAAGGATGTCAATGGTTTCGAGAACGTTACCAACGACACACAACTCAGTATCGCGCTTTGTGAAGCCAAGATGGGTAAAACTGAAGATGCTGTTGAAACCCTGAATAAGCTTCTTCGTGGTTTCGCAATTGACCGTCATGAGATACCGAGAAAATGGGACAACAAAAATCTTATCAAACCGACTGATTCTTCGCTTTATATGGGTGTGTACATGACTTTTGGCGAAGTTTATTATGACACCTATTCGAGAAGTAATAATAAGAACGACTTGTTCAAATCCTTCGAAGCATATCAGAAAGTAACTTCATATTTTGCCTCGGACGACCTCAAAAGAGCAAAAGCACTTTATTGGCTTGTTCGAATCGCCCAGGAAATTGCGCTCGAGGTTTTCGGTAAGTATGCAAAATCCAAGGATAAACTCGCTTCTGGCAAGATCAATCCATACAAATACTACATGGACCTTGCTTCACAGTATCAAAAAGAGCTGAAAAGCCATTATTCATACACCGAATGGGTTGCCAAATAAATAACCTATAATCTTCAAATCCCGGGTTTACCGGGATTTTTTTTTGCACCTGAATAAATTCATCGATTTTTAATTAGATTTGTTTTTTTTGGGGATTTTTTCAATAAAAACTTGTTGTATATTTAACACAAGCCAAAATTCATCAAACGATTCAATCTCAACAAAGTATACATAAGTAAATCACTTTCTCAGAAAGGGGAAATAATGAAAAAATTGTTTATCTCGGTCTTTGTTGTTTTACTGATTTTTGCATTTTCTTCTTCGGTTTATGCACAGATCATCGAATTGGAGCCCAAAAAGGGTGATAATGGTGGTAAAAATAAAGCTGGTGGAATACGAGTCAAGCAGGGTATTGGTTTTAAAAAAGATGACGGCAAGAAGTACGAAGATTACAAGGATGACCCACTGTACAAAGAAATGATGAAGCTGAAGGAAAAAATGGCGGAAGAACAGAAAAATATGCGCGAAAAGGTGCAGGAACTTCTCAAAAAGTACGGCAAATGGCAGGATATGACTGATGAACAACGCAAGGAATACATGGAAGAAATGAAGGAATTGAACAAGGAATACAGATAGCTCTTGGAAGAATACAACAAATCCAAAAAAGAGCTTGATGAAAAAATCGAGAAGGACATTGATAAGAAATACAAAGATAACCCGCTTTACAAAAAAATGATGAAAGCAAAGAAAAAATACGAAGAGTTCATGAAAAAATATTCACAATTGCTAAAGAAATTACTCGGAGAATATGGCGGTAACTGGAACGAAATGACCGATGAGCAAAAAGCGGACTATATGAAGAAATCGAAAGAACTGCAGAAAAAATATCGCGCACTTTATGATGCATATAAAAAGGCAAAAAAAGCGTTTGAAGACAGCATTAAAAATGCAGATGACGCAAAATTCAAGGACAACCCGTATTATCAGAAGATTATTGCCCTGAAAGCAAAACTCGCTGAAATTCAGAAAGCATACTACGCATACATGAAGGAAGCAGGCACAGAATACGAAAACATGAACGAAGAAGAACGTGCAGAATACCGGAAAAAACTGGCGGATTTCCGCGAGCAGATTGAAAAATTGAAAAAAGCCATGGCAGAAGCAACCGAGGAATTCGAAAAAAGTAAAAACGAACCGAAATAACACGTTTTCAGCATACTATAATGATAATTATAAATATCCCGGACAAATTCCGGGATTTTTTTTTGACTAAATTGAAAAACAGCAAAACCTTTTTGCGATTCTCGTTTTTATAATTGCACAATTACTTTTGAATTTTCAATTTCACAATTTTTTCAAGAAAGGCAAAACATGAAAAAATTAGTTACTATGGTCTTTGTGATCGCATTACTGTTGGTTTTCACAACATCTGCATATGCTCAGATGGGTCGCGAAGGTGGTAAAAAAGGTCCAGGCAAGGGTGACGGTCGCGGTGACAGAATGAGACCCGGATTCGGTCGCGAGCCTGGCAACAAAATTGACCCGAAAAAATACGAGGAATACAAGGAAGATCCTTTGTACAAAAAAATGGAAGAAGCAAAGAAGAAAATCGATGAACTTCGCAAAGAAATGGAAGAAATACGTAAGGAATACGGCAATCCGAGGGACCTCAGCGACGATAAACGGGAAGAAATGCGTGAAAAAATGGGCGAAATCATGGAGAAAATGAATAAGGCGCAGGAGGAATTTCTGAAAGCGAAAAAGGAGCTTGACGACAAAATCGAGAAAGAAATGGACGAAAAGTACAAGGACAATGAGCTTTATAAAAAGATGAAAGAAGCGAAGAAAAAACTCGACGATGCAAGAGAGAAGATGCGGGAATTTTGGGGAGACATGCGCGGAAAAATGAGGGATATGGACGAGGAAGAAAGAAAAGAGTTGATGGAAAAGATGAAAGAAGAAATGGACAAAATGAAGAAATTGGCTGAGGAATTCGAGGAAACGATGAAGAAATTTAGGGAGAGCATTGGCGAAAAACCTGAAGAAGAAGAAAAGCCTGTAAAACCAACACCAAAAGGCGAGAATTTCTAGATTATTTGTTCTTGCATGTCAATTATTTGAAAAAAGCAGGTTTCATCTCCTGCTTTTTTTTTGTTTTCGCAACATGGTGAGATTGAGAATTTTCTTTCCAAGTTTTATATGCCAACGGTTATGTTATGGAATCGAGCAGGCGAACAACCGTGAGACATTTCCGCAGACTGCATCGGCTCACCCTTGCCACAGTTATTGACACCCATTAAATCCCAATAACTCTCGTTTGCAATGGCATCGCAGGAGTTCCAGAATTCTGGCGTGCTGCTTTGATAATTCGCATTCTTGAACAACTTACCCAGCTTGCCGTTCTTAATTTCCCATGCAGCCTCAACACTAAACTGGAAATTCAGCCGCATTTGATCAATTGACCAAGACTTGTTCATGTCAAGCAGAAGCCCATCTTCGGTGTCCGCAATCATGTCATCAAAATCCCAGCATCCAGGCATCAATGACAGATTATTTATGCGAATTATCGGAATTGCATGAAAACCTTCACTTCGATTACACCCAAATGATTTTTCTTCACCGATAACATGTGCAAATTCACGCGAAGTCATATAACCTGTAAGAATCCCGTCCTTCACAACGTGATATCTCTGCATACGAACACCGTCGTCGTCATAGCCGCGCGTTGCCAGCCCTGTTGGCACTGTTCCATCCGCAACTATATTCACGATTTCCGAGCCATAACGGTATTTTTTATATTTTTCCGTTGTAAGAAACGATGAGCCAGCAAAATTCTCTTCATAACCAAGCACCCTATCCAACTCAGTGGGATGCCCTGAGGATTCGTGAATTTGCAGAAACAATTGATTCGGGTTCAGAATGATTGTCTTTTTCCCGCTGGGACATTGTTCGGCATCAAGCAGCGCAAGTGCTTCGTCGCGGACTCTATCCGCATTTTCAAGCAGATGCAATGAATTTACGATTTCATACCCACCAGACTTGTGCTGACCCCCAAAAGGCATAGGATACGACCTCTTTTGCAATTGACCGTCCTTCACTGCTACTGCAGAATAACCTGCTCCTGAACGTAGCAAAACCTGCGTTATTATCGAACCTTCAGTGTTCGCAAAGTAAATTTTATCACGATTAAATGCCATCGTACTGTAAGCGACCTTGATATCAGGCTTAGTCCGCAGCTTTTTGTTAATTGCGAAAAGAAGGCTGAGTTTGTCCTCAAGCGAAACTGCAAAAGGATCAATGGCATAAGGCGTTGTCCAAATGTCCTGATATGCTGGCTCATTCGCAAATTTCATTGGTTTTACAGGTGCAATCGAAGACACCTTGGCAATCTTCACCGCAAGTGCTGAGATTCTCTCAATTTCAGACAAATTCAGCACGGAAGAAGCAGCAAAACCCCATGCACCATTTTTCAACACCCGAACCCCAAAGCCGATTGTCTCTGAATTCGTACTGTCACTCAAACCTTCGTTACGAACAGCAAGCCTCTGTTTCTGGCTATCAACAATCCTGATATCAGCGTAATCACAGCCTTTGTCTTTGGCAAAATCGATACATTTCAACAAATATTCTTTCATCAAACTACTCCTGATGTTTTACAAATCATACTTTGCATCAGCACTCATGCAAAATAAAAACAGCATACGGGCATACGCTTCTTTACAACACTGTATATAGGGCAAATAATCCTTGAATCCTATTGCAGATGCTGTAAAAAAAGGCAGAAAGTCTGCTTTATTTCCAATCATAATAAGTATAATCATCAATAGTCAAATTATGGATTTAGTATGAAATTATTCAGCAAGAAGAAAAAAAACCAAACAACCCTTGAACGCCTGGAAAAGCTCAACATTCCGAAACATGTTGCAATTATCATGGACGGTAACGGCAGATGGGCGAATCGACGAGGAATGCCGAGAAATGTGGGGCATAAATTCGGCGCGGAGAAAGTTACCGCAATCAGCGAATTTTGCTCGAAAATTGATGGGCTCGATTACCTTACCCTTTATGCTTTCTCGACTGAGAACTGGAAACGCCCGGAAAACGAGAAAAAATACCTTTTCACGCTGCTTAAACGTTTCATGGTAAAAGAACGAAAAAGTTTAATTAAAAATAATGTTAGATTAAAAACCATTGGTGATATTGATGCTTTTTCGGATGATGTAATCGCAGAAATCAATACAAACAAGGAAATTTCTACAGATTTTAAAAACCTGACCATGGTTCTTGCGCTGAATTACGGCTCGCAACAGGAAATTCTGCGCGCTACAAAACAGATTTCGAGCAAGATCAAGGCTGGTACACTTTCGATTGATGAAATTGATATAAAAACTTTCGAAAATAACCTGTATCTGCCTGAAATGCCACCTGTTGACCTTCTTATACGGACTTCGGGCGAGATTCGAATTTCAAATTATCTGCTCTGGCAGATAAGCTATGCGGAGCTTTACATCACTGATATTTGTTGGCCCGATTTTAACGAGAACCAGCTTGTGAACGCTCTTGAGGAATATTCCAAGCGAAACAGACGTTTTGGCAAAGCGAAATAATGTTCAACAAAATACAAACATTCTTTGAAGAAACAGTATCAACATGAAATATAAATACTTATTTGGACCGGTCCCATCGCGAAGACTTGGAATCTCACTTGGAATCGACCTTTTAATCGACAATATCTGTTCATTTAACTGCATTTATTGCGAATGCGGCAGAACTCATCGGCAAACCATGACGAGAGAAGAGTTTGTACCAACTGCGGATGTTATAATCGAGATAGATGATTATCTGCATAATTTCGACATCCCTGATTTTATCACATTCTCAGGTTCAGGTGAACCAACTTTGCACACAGGCATCGGAGAGATTGTCAGTCATATCAAGTCCATTAACTCGGAAATTAAAGTAGCACTGCTTACAAATGCGACACTTTTGTCCGAACCTAAGGTGCGCAAGGAAATCAGCAAGATTGATGTCATTTTACCGACAATTAACGGAATTTTGGCTGAAAGTGTGAAAAAAATCTCACGCCCGCTTGGAAACTTCGATTCGGATAAAATTATCGAAGGACTTATCTCTCTGCGCAAAGAAATCAAAGATATAAATGGCGACCGAAAAAACGAGATATGGCTTGCATATTTTGCTGTTGAAGGCATCAACACATCCGAAGCAGAGCTTGCTCTTGCCAAGGAAGCGATTTTGCGTATCAAGCCCGACCGGATTCAGCTCAACACGCTTGATAGACCGGCAGCGGAGACCTGGGTTAAACCTTCAAGCAAAGAAATCCTCGAAAAAATTGTCAAATTCTGGAATCTTGATACTGAACATGGAATACCTGTAGAAATCATCTCAAAATATCGTTCGCGTAAAGAAATCCGTTCGTACAAAGTTGATATCGAACACTCAATTCTAAGCACAATTAGCCGACGTCCTTGCACACTTGAAGATATTTCCGATTCACTTATGCTTCATATCAGTGAAGTTTCGAAATATATTGACGTTCTTGAGAAGGAGAAAAAAATCAGTCTCAAAATCGAGGATAGAGGCGTTTTTTTCACTAAAAATCATTAACATAATCGACGATAGAATTATTGTGCAAAGATTGGTGTTATGTATTGGGTCAAGAATTATCGAATATAAACTTCAGAAATTTATTATGTTGCATTTGTTGCATATCGCAATTATCATTAATTTCAATACATGCATTTAATTTCATCGGTTAAGTTTTCATGTAAGAAACCGACTCATAGTAAGTTGCTTGGAAAAACATACATAATTTTGTATAATACATTTGGATTCTAAACGGGGTTCGTATGAAAGCTGAAATTACCATCCTGCAAGGCGAGCGGGAAGGTGACACATTCAAACTACAATCCAATCAAAGACTCGTTTTCGGACGTGACATTAGTTGTGATGTACAATTGCTTGACGAAGGTGTCTCACGAAAACACTTTAACGTTGAAGGTAAAGGCACCTCATTTATGCTTGTCGACCAAAACTCGACTAACGGCACATACATCAACAATTCGCGAGTGATGACAAAAATCCTGCGTTCAGGAGATACGATTCGCTCTGGAGATGTCCATTTCAGCTTTAAGTATGTTGGTACAGAATCCGATCTAACTCTGGGTCAGGTAAAATTCGATTCTTCTGACAGACTTACAACCGCAATCAGCAAGAAATTCGATATAAAATCGCTTGGTAAAAATGTTGTTGACCCGAAATCTCCAGCAGCAAAATATTTTACATCATTGAAAGTATTGTATCAGGTTGCAGATATTCTCCACAGCGAGAACGATATAATTAACCTTTTCAATACGATTATGGATTTAACGCTTAAAGTTGTGCCAGCGGATAGAGCATATCTTGTAATGTATCGACCAGAAGACGATTCATACGACCCGGTTGTTGCGAGAAGACACGATGTGGAAAACCCAAAAAGTGAGATGAAGCTATCGAAAACCGTTCTGAATCAGTGTATTGGAACTGGTAAGGCTATTCTTTCATCTGATATTACTCGCGATGACAGATTTCAGGACGGACAATCCGTTGTTCTGCAAGATATTCACTCTGTTATCTGTGTACCTGTGCAAACCCAAACACAAACACTTGGGGCAATTTATATTGACAGCATTGGTAACGAAGGACGCAAGTTTTTCACGGAATTTGACCTTGAACTTGTCGCAGCGATTGGAAGGCAAGCGGGAGTTGCAATTCAGCGCGCTCAGCTTTATGAGAATCTTGAGGATTTGTTCTACGGCACGATTCGCGCTCTTGTTGCGACAATTGAAGCAAAAGATAAGTACACTCATGGACATTCTGAACGGGTTACTGAGTTTGCGATGGTTCTTGCGGAAAATATTGGTTTGTCACCAAAAAGCGTTGACAATATCAGACTTTCATCACTTTTACACGACATAGGTAAAATTGCAGTACCTGAACGCATCCTCAACAAGCCTTCGCGCTTATCCGATGCCGAATTTCTGCTGATTAAGAATCATCCTGTGCACGGTGCTGAAATCCTGAAAAACATCACAAATATTGATTCTGTCATCGATGGAGTTTTACATCATCATGAAAAATGGGATGGAACCGGATATCCAGACGGACTTGCCGGTGAAGAAATTCCGCTGCACGCCAGAATACTATCAATTGCAGATGCATTCGATGCGATGACTTCATCAAGACCGTACAGGAAGAACTTTACCCTTCAGGAAGTGGTTAACGAATTTGAACGCTGTGCCGATGACCATTTTGACGGCAAACTTACAAAAATATTCGTTAAGCTTATCAAGGACGGTAAAGTTATGCCTCATTCACGTCGTGATATTAACGTAAATTAATGCTTTTGTCATTCTGATGTGGGTAAACCAACTTAAAGTTTCCGTCCCTTATGCAAATTTCACAGAATTGATAGATTTTATTGAGAAATTCCCAAGTTCTGTAAAAGATACATGGGTACGAAATCAAAAAAGATGCTTGCACCCTAGTACACTGTCAAGCAAAGATCGGA
>JAIOTL010000334.1 GCA_021106775.1 Planctomycetota bacterium
ACTGGCAGTGTACGCTTGAGGCAAAAGTCGGTTTGACAATCCTTGAGATGTTCGAAGGCATCGAGAAAAAGGAAGTTCGCGGATTGTACATCATGGGTGAAAACCCGATGGTTTCAGACCCGAATCTTGACCACGTTGCGCATGTACTCAATGAATGCGAATTTATGGTGGTTCAGGATATCTTCCTGACGGAAACCGCAGCGGTTGCCGATGTCGTGCTGCCAGTGTGCGCCTTCGCTGAGAAGGGTGGCACATTCACGAATTCTGACAGACGCGTGCAGTATCTGGAAAAAGCAGTGCAACAGCCTGGTGTTTCGTTGACAGACTGGGAAGTTATCTCAGAAATCGCGACCCGCATGGGTTATGAGATGAAATACAAAAACGCAAGTGAGATTTTTGATGAACTCACGAAGCTAACTCCGTCTTACGGCGGTTTGAGCTTTGAACGTGTCATCAATGAAAACGGCTTGTGCTGGCCCTGTCCAACTCCAGAACATCCAGGTACGCCGATTCTTCACATTGGTAAGTTCGCCAAGGGCATCGGCTCTTTGACACCTGTTGATTTCAAGGAACCTGCAGAGCTGCCTGATGCTGATTATCCGTTGATTCTCACTACAGGCAGAATTTTGTATCATTTCCACACCGCAACGATGACCGGACATTCGAAAGCGCTGAAGATTCTTGGCAAAGAGCCTTTTGTCGAGGTGAACCCGGCACTTTCTGAAAAGATGGTCATTAAGTAGGGCGATGTCGTAAAATTTGCTACGCGCAGAGGTGAGTTGAAGATTAAAGCTCGCATTACGGATATGGTGGATGAGAAGACGATCTTTATTCCGTTCCACTTTGCTGAGGCTGCTGCGAACGTTCTCACGAATGACGCAAAAGACCCGGTTGCGAAGATTCCGGAATATAAAGTTTGTGCTGCTTCTCCGAAAACGCTGGTAGCATCTGTCTAAGATTTCACAAACATTTCACAGGCTTCGGGGAAACTCGGAGCCTTTTTTGTTTCATGCATAATCTGAAATTTGCATCAGAATTTGTTATGATGTGAATTAAATACATTTAGCGAGGTATGTTTTGAAAATATCTAGATTTTTCTTATTGTTAATTGCAGTTTGCATAATTCTGCTTTCGAGTTGTGATGTATTGTTAGGCGGCAAAGTTATGCTTGATGCGAATGGCAGGAAACATTATGTAAAGGGGCTTGAGATTACGGTAGTAAACTCCGCTTTGGTGCGCTCTTTTGAACTCACAGTTTCAAAAGTTGACGTACCATCGGATATTCCGCGGGACATCACGGCGATTGGACAGGCGTATGAGATTAAGGCGGAGCGCAGCGATTGGTTGAACATGCCGTTGATAATCGAGATGGATTATGACGATGAGTTGGTTCGCGATGAGGACAACATAATTGTTTTTATCAAGCCCGAAAATGAGAGTTGTAAGCCTGCAACTGTGCTTGAAATAAATAAATACGGGAATGAGATAACGTTTGAGACGAGGGTCTTTGGCGAGTTTTTCGTAGCAGAATTACCCACAAGTCCTGCATTTTATTCAGTACCGAATTTTGCAGAGAATAATAACGGTTGGGACATCGCTAATTTTGGTTTTTTCCCAGCTGTTTGGGGTAATTGTCTGGGTATGTCTGCGCTATGCAAATGGTTTTTCGAAAACATGCCGCAGGATGATTTATGGGGTTATTTCCCGAGTACCAACTATCCTAGCATCGAAGAAATTGTGATAAATCGTGCACATCTCGCGCAGAGTCAGTATTATGCGCACAAAGACCGTGAATATCAACAGGAAATCGGGGAAGTGGAGACCGGCAAGCTGCTAAAAAGTATATTATTTCAGACGAAACAACCACAGATATTTTTAATGGCTAATATTGCACCAAACGGTGATTTCGAAGCGGGGCATGCATGTGTTGTTTATGGATACGATAATAATCTGTTTCGATTTTATGATGTCAATCATCCAGGAGTTCAGCAAACGGTGAGTTTCGACAATCTCAACGGTTTCGGCTTGTATGACCAGTTTAACTTATTCGGATTTGTTACTCAGCCGAGTCTTGGTAGAAGCGTAGACTTTGCTCAACTTGTTACTCAGGCGGAGAATGGTTTCTCGCAGTCTCAGTACATCAATGTAACTTCGATAGATAGCGGTGATTCATATCTCACTAATTTTTGTGAAATTAAAGGTGAAGTTACAGGTCTTATGCAAAATATAAGTACAATCTACGTTATGAATTATGGAGTTCTTAATGTTGGTGAGGTTGCAAACGGTGAATTCGAATTCAATGTTGATTTGAATCCCGGCATGAATTTATTGGTTTTACTTGCAAATGAGAAAATTGAGGAAGTGTCAAATTGGTATTACAACTGTGCAACGCTGGTCATTTCCGACATCGAATGCTATGCTGACCCATTAGATTTACGTATATTTCTTGAGAATATTAATATCCATTGCGAGTGTGATATATATTTAACATCACCTTCACCTGGGAGCGAAACTTGTTGGTATGATAATCAGTCAACAACATGCGGCTTAACACATTATAATTGTCCAGCTTTTTATTGTGATGATCAGAAGATTTTAATGAGCACAAATACAGGTGGTATTATTAAACCCGGCAAATATATTGTGAAAGTGCGAGTAAAAGAAGGCTGGGTTTATGAAAAATACTGCACTGTGCAGATAATTCTCTATGAAGGTACACCGAATCAGCGTTTCTTTATGAAGAATGTTTATTTTACTATGGACAACGAGAATCCGGGAAATGATGCGCCGGGTAGCACGGGTGATGATTGGTTCAACATCGCCGAGATTGACCTTGTAAACGCCAAGATTAACTCATTAAACTAAAATGTTCTGAAATACACTGAAATGGCAAAATTTTAGTATGTGCATATAATAACGTTGAATAATCACGCAATTTTCATAAAATTTTACTTTTTCACATTAAAGGAGAAATTATGAATCCATTACTTGAGAAATTCGCTACACCTTTTGAAACTGTTCCATTTGGAAAAATTACCATTGAGCATTACTTGCCAGCACTCACTGAAGCAATCAAAATTGCTAAGCAAAACATAGATTCGATAAAGAATAACTCAGAGGATGTTACTTTCGATAACGTTCTCACCGCGCTGGAAGAAGCTGATGTCCTCGTTAGCCGAGTTTCCAAAGTTTTTTTCAATATGCTAGGTGCTGAAACAAGTGACGAGCTGCAAGCACTGGCAAAAGTTCTGTCACCGATGATGAGCGAGTTTCAAAATGATGTCATCCTTGATGAAAAGTTATTTTTGCGTATAAAAATGCTCTGGGACAAACGCGAATCCCTTGAATTAACTGGTGAACAGAGAATGTTACTCGAACGCACATATAAACAGTTCGTTCGCAACGGCGCGCTTCTTGAGAGTGAAGGACGAGAAAAACTGCGCGAAATTGATAAGGAATTGGCGAAGACAGCACTTGAGTTTGGCGATAACGTGCTAGCGGAAACGAATTCGTACGAGCTTTGCGTTACCGATGAAAAAGACCTTGCAGGACTTCCGGAGTTTGTGAAAGAAGCAGCAGCACACACCGCTGAGGAAAAAGGCAATAAAGGATGCTGGATTTTCACTCTTCACATGCCAAGTTTTATTCCGTTCATCATGTACGCAGACAATCGTGAATTGCGCGAGAAAATGTTGAAAGCTTTCGGTTCAAGGAGTTTCAAGGGTGATGAGACGGACAATCAGGAAAATATTAAGAAGATTACACGCTTACGTTTTGAGCGCGCGAATCTGCTGGGATATAAGAACCATGCGCAGTTTGTGCTTGAAGAACGCATGGCAGAAACACCGGAAACGGTTATGAACTTTTTGGACGAATTGTTACAGCATTCCTATGAATTTGCGCAAAATGACATAAATGAGCTGAAAACCCTTGCGAAAGAGCGCGATGGGCTTGATGATTTCCAGAATTGGGATTATTCGTACTATGCTGAAAAGCCGAAAAAGCAGAAATTCAACATCGATAACGAGATGCTGAAGCCGTTTTTCAAGCTTGAATACGTCATCGACGGAATTTTCATGGTTGCGAACAAGCTTTACGGCATAAATTTCAAGGAAACCAACGAAATTCCGCTGTATCATCCCGATGTGAAAACGTTTGAGGTGCAAAGCGAAACCGGTGAACATGTTGGCATTTTATACATGGACTTTTTCCCGCGCAAGGGTAAGCGCAGCGGTGCGTGGATGACCAGTTTTCGGGGACAAAAACGCATTGGCGGTGTTGAACAGCGTCCACATGTTATGGTCGTATGCAATTTTACGAAACCGACACAGACGAAACCTTCGCTCCTGACGTTTCAGGAGGTTACGAC
This sequence comes from Planctomycetota bacterium, assembly GCA_021106775.1. The sequence goes on from JAIOTL010000334.1 coordinate 4,370, forward strand.
ATTGTTTCACGAGTTCGGGCATTCGCTGCACGGTTTACTCGCGAACACGGTTTACCCGTCGCTTTCAGGTACAAACGTATTCTGGGATTTTGTAGAGCTGCCGTCGCAAATCATGGAAAACTGGGTACTTGAGAAGGAATGTCTTGATTTATTCGCGAAACATTTTGAAACTGATGAGAAGATTTCGGATGAGTTGATTCAGCGTATAAAGGATGCTTCGAATTACCATGAAGCGCGAAACACTGTCCGTCAGATTAGTCTTGGACTAATTGACATGGCCTGGCATACGGAGAAGGGAATTAATGCGGAAAGTGTTGGTGATTTCGAGAAAATGGTAACGGAAAAAACGCGTTTGCTGCCTGATGTAGACGGTGTGAACACGAGCTGCTCTTTTGCACACATTTTCCAGGGCGGTTATAGTTCGGGATATTACAGCTATAAATGGGCGGAAGTGCTTGATGCTGATGCGTTTGCGTATTTCAAGGAGAACGGCATATTTAATCGAGAGATTGCGCGTAAATTCTACGAAAATGTGCTGTCAAAGGGTGGAAGTGAGCATCCGATGGAGCTTTATAAACGATTCCGAGGCAGGAAACCCAGTATTGAAGCTCTTCTTGAGCGTGCAGGACTTACAAAAAACGCAAGAGTGTAGAAGTAATTTGACCTGCAATTGTTTTTTGTCAGAATATTACATTTCATTATTCTGTTGGCTCCGCTGGTTCTTCAGGTTCTGCTGGTTCTTCATCATCTGGATAATCTCTTTTATATTCGTGTTTTTCCTCTCGATCAACAATATTTGCAAAATTTCTCGAAAGACTTCTAGTAAAATTTTCTATTGCGTTGTCTCTTCCTTCTGGATTGATATACCAAACACCATTGAGTTTAATTGAATATGTATAGAATTTCATGATGTAAATTTCTTTGTCAGCACCATATTTAAACTTGAATTCGAAATGTATCCTTCCAAGATTGTTTGCAGTTTCTATCTTGTATGTGTAGTTTTGAATATGTATTACTCTATAGTCAAAATCTTTATACTTCCCCTTCATAAATCTGTACAAAACACCATTTTCATCGAATAGATCTTCATATAAATCAGTATCAACAAAAATCGATAAGTTTCCATTCACGCAAGTAATAGAAAAACACTTACGTAATTCAGTTAAATCATGGTTTTTCAATGCTTTGCAAAATCCTTCAATTGCTGAATTCTCATCAATTTCTACATCTTGAGAATCATTATCATTTGAGTTTTTACTTTGTGCTGTTACATTTTTCATCTGAGATATTACCCCAACGATTGCAAAAGAAACGATGATAATAATTGCAAAACTCAATAAGCTTTTCCTTAAACTCATAATTAACTCCTTATCAGATTGAAACAACATTGAACATCTAAACAATTATAGTCCACAATATTCTATTGAATGTCAAGTTTGATTTTTAAAAAGATGAATTGTATTGAAAAATCAACAGGTTTCACAAAAAACTTAACCTATAACTAATTTTGCTAAACAATCTGGAACATAATGTTAAAACGATTCCTTGATAAATCCATATTTCTATGGATGAACCAATGGAAGAAGCGATTATTTACCTTAAAAACCGAGTAACTGTCAGCTCCTGAATGAACAGGATTAATAAAGGATATGCTTTATGAGCATCATAGAGATTGTTTTGATTGCTGTTGGTTTAGCAATGGATGCCTTTGCAGTTGCTATTGCCTGCAGCATAACTCTACGTCGATTGTCCTTTCGCAGTGTTTTTCGAGTAGCATTTTTCTTTGGTC